>JASLIR010000216.1 GCA_030152125.1 Alkanindiges sp. | reverse complement strand
GGGGCGTTCGGTACGGGCAGATCAGCTATCGCTGGATCAAACCCAGACGATGGCCAATGCAAAAGGCAATGTGCGTATAGCCGATGCCGGCATGGTAAGTATGAGTGATTCTGCCACCTATAACTTAAAAGACCAGAGCGGAAAAACCAGCCAGACAACGTTTATCAGCGAAGCACAAAAGGCGCATGGCCAGGCCGATACGATTGACCGTAACGGACAAGGCATTACCAAACTGTACAATGCCACTTACTCCACCTGTGAGCCAGAAGCCCGCATGCCCTGGCAATTGCGCGCCAAAGAAATTGAACTGAATGAAAATACCGGGCGTGGTATTACCCGCCACTCGCGCTTGTACATTAAAGATGTGCCGATTGTTTCCATTCCCTACTTCAATTTCCCGATTGATGACCGCCGCACCTCCGGCTTTTTAGTGCCTACCATGGGCTACACCAACGATGGTGGTATTCAGGTTTCTGTGCCGTATTATTTTAACCTGGCACCCAATTACGATTTAACACTCACCCCACGTTACTTAAACCGCCGTGGCTTAATGGCGCAGGGAGAGTTCCGCTTTCTGACCGAAAATTTTGGTGAAGGTCAGTTAAGGGGTGGTTACCTGCCCTCGGATGGCCTGTTTGATAACAATGACCGTAAACAAGGCAGCGTGTTATACAACTGGCAAGTGAATGACTCCCTACGCAGTGTGGTTGATGTCAACTATGTGTCCGATAAAGATTATTTTTCAGACCTGGGAACCGATCCTTCCAGCAAGAACACCCTGAACCAGGAAAGAACCTGGTCGCTTTATTATGAAAACGGGGTTCCCGGCTTAACCGGCCTGTTCCGTGTGCAGTCATTCCAGACCGTGGATAAAAGCACGCCTGATGTAAACAAGCCCTATGCCCGCTTGCCGCAGATACTGGTGAATTATCGTGGTGGCTCGGCATTTGGCCTACAGTATGACGCCAGTAACGATACCGCCTACTTCAAGAAAGATATTAGTGATGGCTCGGCACAGGAAAGCAGTGGTACACGTATTTTTAACCGCCTGGCTGCCCGCTATAACCTGCGTAACCAATGGGGCTATGTGGTGCCGGAACTTTCCTTGCGTACGGTAAATACCTATTTTGACCAGGATTCGATTAACAGCCAGAATCTGAGCACTGAAAAAGACAAGCAGCGTAGTGCGGTTGTTCCTCAATTTAGCATTGACAGTGCCGCGGTATTTGAACGTGAAGGCAATTTTTTACAAAGCCTGACCCCACGTTTCTTTTATGCCTATGCCCCGTATAAGGACCAAAGCAAGTATCCAAACTTTGATACCAACACGGCCTCCCTCAATTACGACCAGCTGTTTAACCCGTACCGCTTTTACGGGCATGACCGCCTGGACGACAACAACTTTGCATCCCTTGGGGTGACCTACCGGGCCTATGACCCGTTGGGACTGGAGCGTTTACGCCTCAGCCTGGGCGAAAGCTATTATTTTAACGACCGTAAAGTACGGCTGGAAGAAACAGACCCGATTGCAACCAGTAAGACATCCGGCCCTGCAGTCACTATTGGCAGCCAGCTCAGTAAGAACTTCTTTATTAACAGTAATGCCATGTGGACGTCTGCCGGGGATATTTCTGAAAACGACTTCTATTTAAATTACATTGGTAATACTGGCAATCTTTATAATGCAGGCTATTATTACCGCCGGGCAATTCCGCAGCAAAATCAGCAGGCCTACAAACAGGTCAGCGCATCTTTTATCCAGCCGGTCTACAATCAGTGGCGGGTAATGGGTTATATGCAATACGACCTGGATAACAGCCTGGCCAGAGAGTGGTTGCTTGGTTTTAATTACGATGCCTGTTGCTGGCGTGTATCACTGTATGGTCGTTCTTACTATAACGACCTGGATGATCCGCGTGCACCAGGCATTAAACCAAAGCGTGCGATTATGGCAGAAATCACACTGAAAGGACTGGCTGGTTTTTCCGGAAACTTGGGCTCTTTACTGCAACAGAAAATTACAGGTTATCAACAGGTAGAATCATCGTGGAACGATCGCTAATGGCTTCTTCTTCTTTGCGCCAGATTTTAAAATCTACGCTATTCGCTTCTTTATTGGCATCGTCTTTCATGGTTTGTGCTGCTGCACCGCTGGATCGTGTGGTAGCCGTTGTAGACAACAGTATTATCCTGGAAAGCGAGCTGGATCAGGCTATTGCCGCTGCCAGACAACAGATTGCCAGCCGCAAGCAGGCAGCGCCACCGGATGAAGTCATACGTTCCCAGGTATTACGCCAACTGGTGCTCAAGCAGGCACAGCTGGAGCGCGTTAAACGCTTTGGTGTTACGGTTGACGAAGCGACCCTAAACGCGGCGGTCACCGAAATTGCCAAACAGGAAGGTGATAACAGCCTGTCCCAGTTCCAGGCTAAACTGGATGCCAGCCAGCCAGGTAGCTATGCAGTATTGCGCCAGCAGGTTGCTGACAACCTGAGCATTAGCCGCCTGCGCCAGCAACAGGTAAGTGCGCGTATTAAGGTGAGTGAGCAGGATATTGATAACTTCCTGAAATCACCACAAGGTGCAGGTACCTTCAATAATGAAGTGCATATTGCCCATTTGCGCGTGTCCCTGCCGGAAAACCCAAGTGCATTACAGGTTCAGGCTGCGCAGGACATTGCTACAAAACTGCGTAACGCCTTGCAAGGCAGCAGCGATGTAGATGCCATTGTAAGCAAAAACCAAAATAGCACCTACAAAGTAGATGGTGCTGACATGGGCTGGCGCAAGCTGGACGATTTACCGGACTCACTGGCGGTAAAGGTAAATACCTTAAACAATGATCAAACCAGTGCACCAATTCGCGCTGTCGATGGCTTTCACGTGATTAAAATGTTGGAACGCCGTGGCAGTAACGAAAAAAATCTGGTTCAGCAATATAAGGTACGCCATATTTTAATTCGCCCAAGCGAGCTGGTAAGCCCTGCAGATGCGGAACAAAAAATAAACCAGCTTTATAAACGTGCCGAATCCGGTGAAGATTTTGCCGTATTGGCCAGTACTTTCTCTGACGATCCGGGCTCGGGTTCCAATGGTGGCGACCTGGATTGGGTATCACCAGGCATGATGGTACCGCAATTTGATGACGTGATGAAAAAGGCCACTGTGGGGACAATCAGCAAGCCTTTCCAGACGCAATACGGCTGGCACATCCTTAAGGTTGAAGATACCCGCCAGCAGGATATGACTGATCAATACAAACGTAATGTAGCGCGCCAGATTCTGGCAGACCGCCAGTTTGACCAGGAAAGTGATAACTGGTTACGTGAGATCCGTGCCGAATCCTATGTTGAAGTGAAGGATGGTACCCCCATCAACTGATGGGCGTCACAGGCATAAAAAAACCAGCGAAAAATCGCTGGTTTTTTATTCACTTAACAGTGTGAAACGGAATTAACGGTTATTACCGTTACCGTCATCTTCACCATTTTCGTTTTCGATATCAAAACCGCCCTGACCACCAAAGCCACCGCCCTGACCACCGCCAAAGCCGCCCTGACCGCCAAAGCCACCGCCCTGACCGCCACCAAAGCCACCCTGGCCGCCAAAGCCACCGCCCTGACCGCCACCAAAGCCGCCCTGACCGCCAAAGCCACCGCCCTGACCGCCGCCAAAGCCGCCAGCAGCGCCTTGACCCGGGAAGCCGGTACCTTGGCCAGCAACAGGCGCACCACTTACAGGCGCACCTGTAGGACGTGGATTACGTGCAGGAACAACAGTAGAAATAGCGTGCTTGTAAACCATTTGGCTTACGGTGTTTTTTAATAGAACAACATATTGATCAAAGGATTCAATTTGACCTTGTAGTTTTATACCGTTAACTAAAAAAATAGATACAGGGATACGCTCTTTGCGAAGAGAGTTTAAAAAAGGATCCTGTAAGGTTTGACCTTTAGACATCATTATTACTCCAAAAAATAATCAGCGCCAAAAACTGTCTTTAGTTTCAATTAGAATTTATAAAAGACAGGGTGCAAATTTTGCGTTATCTATATCGGAATCGCAAGTCTAGTATGCCTTCATTCATTGTGGAATATATATTAAAAGCGTGTGACTCGCGTAACGAACGTAGCCAAGTGTATTGACGTTTTGCCAACTGACGTGTCGCAAATAATGCTTTATCTTTCATATCCTCCCTTTGTTTGTGACTTATATCACCTTTTTCCAAAAAATCCCATACTTGTCGATATCCTACGGTACGCATTGAGGGATAATTTTCCTTTAAAATGTATTTTTCTCTTAAACTTATAACTTCATCTAAAAAACCGATACTCCACATTTGCTTCAATCTTGCATCAATGCGTTCATGCAGCCACTGGCGCTCCGGAATTAATGCATGCAACTGAAAATTATAATTTTTATTTGAATTTACATCCTGTTCATCATGCAAATCACTAATGGCTTTACCTGTTATCCGGTAAACTTCCAATGCACGAGTTAAGCGTTGCTTATCGCTTGGCAAAAAACGCTGGGCAGCCCTAGGGTCCACTTGTGCCAATAATTGATGAATATGCTCCCAGCCCAAGGCAACGGCTTCCTGTTC
>JASLIR010000157.1 GCA_030152125.1 Alkanindiges sp. | reverse complement strand
GTGAGCATGATTCAGATGATTATTAGCGGGGCACGGGTGATGGGGGTTAAAAAGAATCCCTAATTTCAATGCGTTTGCTGATGTCATCCAGGCCGATGCCTGCCTGTCACTTCTTTAAAACGACCAGTTTTTCAGTGCCCATCTGGCATTATCATGGCCATGCGCGGCAGCCTTATCCAGCCAGCTTTTAGCCAGGGCTTTATTCACCATGGCAGCCTCACCAACATCCTAAAGGTAAGCAAGCTGGTATTCGGCATCGGGATATTGTTGTGCAGCCGACTGTTGCAGCCAGTACAGGGCCTGGGGATGGTTTTTCGGTATGTCATAGCCATGATAGTACAGCATGGCAAGTTCATATTGCGCCATGCGGTTGCCTAGCTTGGCCGCCTGCTGATAGCCATTAAATACCTGTTGCAGTTGCCGGGGTTGTTCCTGGGTAAAAAAGTAATTTTCTGCTGCTTTAAAGGTTGCATTGGCGGTCTGTTGCTGCCGGGATTTTTTAGACCAGTAGTTTGCCTGTCCTGCATTTTTGGCAACCCCTAAACCGCGCTCATACAGGTAAGCCAGGTTATTCTGGGCTGTGCTATTACCCAGCAGGGCTGCACGCTGGTAGTAGTTAAATGCACGAGCGTGGTTCGTTGTTACTCCCAGGCCATGGGCATACATATAGCCTAAATTGGCAAGGGCATGGGCATCGTTGTATGCTGCCGCCTTGTTAAACCAGAATAAGGCCTGGGCATAATTTTTAGGAACACCGATACCTTCCTTGTAAATGCCACCTACACGCTTTTGTGCATGCATATCGTTTTGCCGGGCCGCCGGCAGGTACCAGCTTAATGCTTTGGCATTATCTTTAAACGGGGATGTTTTATCCGCATAAATATCGCCCAGCGCAGTTTGTGCAATGGTGTAGTCCCGCTTGGCTGCCTTGCTTAGCCATTCAATAGCCAGCTGGTCCTGGCGCGTAATGCCATCGCCTGTGTAATACGAAATACCAACGGCGTATTGTGCAAATAACAAGCCTGCTTTAGCTGCTTTTAGATAGCTGTCAAATGCTTTTTGAGGGTTTGAAGAAACGCCTGTGCCATAAGAGTAAAGCTCACCCAGCAAATAATTTGCATCGGCATTGTTTTGTGCCGCTGCTTTGGCTATCCATTCAAAAGCAAGCTGTTCGTTTTGTTTAACGCCCCTGCCGTATAGCAACATTTCTCCCGCTGCATATTGCGCCCGGGCATAGCCCTGGCTGGCGGCTTTTAAATACCAGTTATAGGCGGTCTGGTAGTCTACTGGTACACCTTCTCCCTCATCGTACATGGCGCCAAGGTTATATTGCGAGGTCGGATGATTATTGCCAGCAGCCCGGCCAAGCCAGCGCAAGGCTTCCGGATTGTTTTGTGAAACGCCTTCACCTGTACGGTAAAGGTTGCCCAAATTATTCATCGCTTTCAGCTGGCCCTGTACTGCAGCGCGCTGATACCACTGGGCAGCCAGCTTGTAGTCCTGTGGCAGCACCTGAGCATACTCATACATGCGACCCAGCCTAAATTGCGCATTGGCATTACCCCGTGCTGCCAGGGCTTGCACGCTGGGCAAAATTTCTGCAAATTTTTCTTCTGCATACAGGCGTTCAATACGCTGCATTTCTGTTTCGGGCAGGGCATAGGCCGGCATGGCCAGCAGGCTGGCGCTGCCATACAGCAAGCCAATACAGGTTGTTCGTGTGACAAGGTTCATAGGGTTTCCAACGCATTTTTTGTAGGTGATTACACGCAAATCGGCATTGCCTGTTGAATGATGTCTGTCAGGCGATATTTTTTATAATGCTATCGTTTGGCAGGCAGTGCTTTTATAGCCATAGCTTGCTGATTTCTAATTGTTAATTCCATGCTGTTCCTGTCGTGGGATGAGTGGCGGCAGGTAAACGCAAAGCCAGTTGTTTTACTGGCCTGTGACTATTAAGTGTGTTGCGTGATTAAAGGATGGTCTTTGCAATAAAGCGCTTACACTGCAAAATCTCCCCTTGAAAATATGACTTAGCAAGGGGAGTGAGTGTGGTTTAATCTCTGGCAGACATATCTGTCATGCAGTCTGAATATTACTTTCAGTTTCCTGTGCTGCCAGCTGTTTACGGTCAAGGTAGGCACTTAACTGGGTCAGGCCAACCGCACCCAGTACAATCAGTCCGCCAATCCATGGGGTGTGTGCCAGCCCAACGTGGCTTACAATTAAACCACCACCCCAGGCGCCCAAAGCAATACCAATATTAAAGGCGGCAATATTTAAACCGGATGCTACATCCACCGCATTAGGGGCATGTTTTTCCGCCAGCTGTACCACGTATACCTGCAGGCCGGGCACATTGCCAAAGGCAAAGGCACCCCATATTAAAATGGTTAGCACAGCGGCAATAGGGTGATGTGCGGTCAGGCTAAAAATTACCAGTACCACCGCAAGGCCAAGGAAAATAATGTTTAGGGCTTTGGTGGCACCCAGACGGTCCGCCAGTTTACCACCCCAGATGTTACCTACCGCAACCGATACCCCATAGGCCAGCAGAATCAGGCTGATCGAATTAGCGCTAAAGCCAGCGATATCCTGCAAAATGGGCGCAAGGTAAGTAAAGGCGATAAAGCTGCCACCGTAACCCACCGCAGTCATGGCATATACCAGTAACAGGCGTGGTTTGGTTAATACCGCCAGTTGCTGCTTAATTTTGGCAGGTGCACCCTGTTTCAGGTTTTTAGGGATCAGCAGGGCACTGCCAATCAGGGCAATCAAACCTAAGGCAGATACCACCAGAAAGGTAGCCCGCCAGCCAAAGTGCTGGCCAATGTAGGTACCCAGGGGCACACCGGTCACCAGTGCGACGGTTAAGCCGCTAAACATTAAGGCAATGGCGCTGGCTTCTTTTTCCTTGGGTACCAGGCTGGTGGCAATGGTGGAGCCAATGGAGAAGAACACCCCGTGTGCCAGGCCAGTCAGGATGCGTGCGGCAATCAGGCTGTAGTAGCTGGGTGCCTGCCAGGCAATTAAATTACCGATGGTAAACAGGGCCATTAAGCCCAGTAGCAGGGTTTTACGGTTTAGCTTGCCGGTCAGTGCAGTCAGTACCGGGGCGCCAATGGCAACGCCCAGCGCATACAGGCTGACCAGCAGGCCGGCGGAGGGCAGGTTCACCTGTAAATCCTGCGCAATGGTGGGAATAAGTCCAACAATCACAAATTCGGTAGTGCCGATGGCAAACGCACTGAGCATCAGCGCAATCAGGGCAATGGGCATGCTGTTCTCCAGATTATTGCAAAAATAGTTTCACAAAGTGCTTGAAGGGCATTATCTATGGGTTTATTTTTGTGATAAATGCACATATTCACAAAATACTTTTGCTAAAAATGCAAGTTGATGACTCCAATGTGAATAGATTCAACCTTAACTGCGGGATGACCGGGCAAGATGAAAACCAGTTCTGACGATTTACAACTGTTGCTGGCCGTGGTGGACAGTGGTGGCTTTTCTGCAGCAGCAGATGCGCTGAATATGCAGGTATCCAAGCTATCCCGCGCGGTAGCACGTATTGAGTCGCAGCTGAAAATTACCCTGATTAACCGCACCACACGGCATATCGAGCTGACGGAAGAGGGCAGGCTGTATGTAGAGCAGGTACGCCTTGCCTTGCAGCAACTGCAAAAAGCCGAGGAAGATGTGAGCCAGCAGCAGGGTGCCAAGCCCAAAGGCCGCTTGCGGGTGGATTCCGCCAGTCCGTTTGTACTGCATCAGCTGGTACCGCTGATTAAAAATTTTCAGCAGGAGTACCCGGACATTCAGCTGGAGTTAACTTCCAGTGACAGCATTATTGATCTACTAGAAAAGCGCACCGATGTGGCCATCCG
>JASLIR010000088.1 GCA_030152125.1 Alkanindiges sp. | reverse complement strand
GAGCAAACAGTGGTGCAACACCGGTAGCAATAACGTCTACATGGCTACGGGTACGCGGTAACAGTTTCTTGAAGTAGAACTGCGCGGTAATGATTTTGGCCTTGTAGAAGTCGCCTTCGGTAGTACCGGCAGCAATTTGTTGCTGAGCGAGCAATGCCATGCGCGCCCACAGGTAAGCCAGGGTTACATAACCAGAGAAGTACAGGTAATCAACCGCTGCTGCACCCACTTCATCCGGGTTTTGCATGGCTTTCATACCAATCTGCATGGTCAGGTCGCCCCATTCCTTAATCAGTGCAGCCAGTGGTGCAGTGAATTCGGCCATGTCGGCATTGTCTTTGTTGGCTTCAACAAACTTGTGAATAATTTTGGTGAAGTCTTTCAGCAACGCGCCCTGGGTTTGCAGCACTTTACGGCCTAACAAATCCAGTGCCTGAATTTCGGTGGTACCTTCGTACAAACAGGCGATACGGGTATCACGTACAATTTGCTCCATACCGTGTTCGGTAATAAAGCCATGACCACCGTATACCTGTACACCATGCTTGGCAGATTCAGAACCGGTTTCGGTCAGGAATGCTTTGGCAATCGGGGTTAACAGGGACAGGATGTTGTCTGCGTATTTACGTTCTTCTTCGCTATCGCCAGCTTCAACAATGTCAGCAAACTGGGACAGGAAGTAAACCAGTGCACGGCCACCTTCAGCAAACGCTTTCTGGGTTAACAGCATATTGCGTACAGCTGGGTGAACAATGATTGGGTCAGCTTCTTTTTCCGGGTTTTTAGGGCCGGACAGGGAACGCATGGCCAGACGCTCTTTAGCGTAAATCAGGGAGCCCTGGAAAGCGCCTTCAGAAGCAGCCAGACCTTGTACCGCAGTACCGATACGTGCAGTGTTCATGAACGTGAACATGCAGTTCAGGCCACGGTTTTCTGGTCCAATCAGGAAGCCTTTTGCGTTATCAAAGTTGATTACACAGGTCGCGTTACCATGGATACCCATTTTGTGTTCAATGGAACCACAACGTACAGCATTGCGCTCGCCAACAGTGCCATCAGCGTTTACATTGAATTTAGGCACGATGAACAGGGAAATACCTTTGGTACCCTTAGGTGCACCAGGCAGACGGGCCAGAACGATGTGGATGATGTTCTCAGCCATGTCGTGTTCACCAGCGGAAATAAAGATTTTCTCGCCAGTAATTGCATAGCTGCCGTCAGCATTTGGTTCAGCTTTGGTACGGATAATACCCAGGTCAGAACCAGCGTGGGATTCGGTCAGACACATGGTGCCAGTCCAGGTACCTTCAACCAGTTTGGTCAGGTAAAGGCGTTTCTGGTCTTCACTGCCGTGGTGTTCTACAGTACGTACGGCACCGTGGGACAGGCCAGGGTACATGCCCCATGACCAGTTGGCAGTACCAACCATTTCGCTAACAGCGTTACCAATAGAGCCTGGCAGGCCTTGACCACCGTGTTCAACCGGTACAGACAGGGACGGGTAGCCCAGCTCGATGTATTTTTTGTAGGCTTCTTTAAAGCCTTTAGGCGTCGTTACTACACCATCGTCGTAATGACAGCCTTCCTGATCACCACTATGATTGATTGGCGACAGTTCGTTTTCACAGAAGTCGGCAGCAGCTTCAAAAATACCGTCGATCAGCTCGCGGTTAGTGCCAGCATAAGCTGAAATTTTATTGTAATGTTCTTCAGCATTTAGCAACTCGTGCATTACAAACTGAATATCACGAAGCGGGGCTTTATATTGTGGCATGGTTTATTTCCTCAAAAGCGCAAAGTTTGCTTTGGATCAATCACATTTACATGGTGTTGACGAATGATTTATAAGATAAATAATCGCGAAGGCCATGTGAAGATAACAGGTTTTGACGGGCGTAAGTTTGAGCAAGTCCCGGTAAAATTCATAGTATTCAAGCATTAGATTTTGTGACTGTATAGTCAGAGGGATGTCTGCTTTTTATTCCTGTATGTGGAAAAAATATCTTTTATTGTTTTAAAACAAATATTTGTTAGTGCCTGAGTGGTAATGTGAATCTGATAAAACGCCGAATAAACTTGTTAAAAAATGTTTATCAGGAATATGCAATGGCACTTTAAAACAAAAACAGCGCTTAAGCTGGTCAAATAACCATCTGGATGGATGTTTCCCGGACCACTGATAGCGTTTTTAGTCTGTTGGGAAAATACGATTAACAGTCTAAAACTCCTTTTTGTGGGATAAAACGGATTTCAGGTGTAGCGATGGCCTGTTTGGCATGCTCAGGACAATCTGGCCTAAAGGACACTTCACAATTGCCCTGAATTTGCGGGCCATTTTGTACGGTAATTGTAATTCCTTCTCCCATATTTTTTTATTACAGGCAGTTACCCGCACGTATGCTGGTTTATGACAATGAAATTTATGCCAGAAATGGGCATGAAGAGCGTGAGGGCAATAATGCGCTGTTAGTTGGTCTTTCGCTGGATCGGATATAACCATCAGGATATGTTGTCACTATTCCCAGCTTAAGAGGCGAGGCGAAATGATGCCTAATGATATGAAATCATGTGAAACTATGTTGTAGAAATAATGGACCTGCCATGCTTGCATGTTGTGGCAAATCGCGGCAAGGTTGCGTAGTTGTAAGTTTTGGTGGATTCATTTTGCATAAATTCCGGGCTCCGATAGCCACACAGCTGTTTTTTGCCGTGCTGCTTTCCACGCTGATTATTACTTTTGCCGGTTTGGCCTTACTGCAGCTAGGCATGCAAAAAGGCTTTTCGCGCTATGTGGCCGAGCTGGAAATGCAGCGCCTGGACACTTTAATGGAACGTCTGGTCACCCTGTATGAGCAGCACGGAAGCTGGCCAGCGGCACTGGATGCTGATCGTCAGCGTATCCGCAAAAAAGGCCAGGAAGTGGATGAAGGCTTTGAAAAACGCTGGTTGCACCGGCAGCATGAAAAAGTGCTGCGTGAAATTATGCGCACCAAAATGCAGGAAATGGAAAAGGCCCGTATTAGCCAGTTACAAAGCCAGGCTGCCCTTGAGGGCCGGGAATTTAAGCTGCCTCTTTTAATTGGCGGGGATGCAAGAGAAGGACACAAGCCGCCTGATTATGACCGTGAGGGTGGGCCAATGCCGCCTCCGGACCAGCGTCCATTCTTCCCGTTTCAGGATCGCCTGGGCATGGGCCAGCGCCTGGTGCTGTACGATGCCGCTTATCAGTATGTAGCGGGTATTCGTACTTCGGAAAAGCTGCCTACCCGACAAATCATGATTAACGGTAAGGTGATTGGTTATCTGGCCTTAAAGCCTGCTGAAGCTCCGGATGATTCCTTGTCCATTAGCTTTTTTAAGGCGCAAAGCCGCTATCTGGGCTGGATTTATTTTGTATGCCTGATTGTCAGTGGTCTTGTTTCCATGTTGCTGGCGGCGCATTTCCGTAAGCCGATTCAGGCCTTGTTACTGGCAGCATCGGAGCTGACCAAGGGTAATTACCAGCAGCATATAGAAACCGTAAGGCGTGATGAGCTGGGTGATCTGGCGGCTGCTATTAATCGTCTCTCGCATATTTTGCATCAGCATGAGCAATCACGTAAGCAGTGGGTCGCCGACACCTCGCATGAGCTGCGGACGCCAATTAGTGTGTTGCAGGTACAAATTGAGGCCTTGCAGGACGGTGTGCGTAAACCTTCCCCGGTGCATTTTGAAGCCATGCAGCGTCAGGTACTAACCCTGAAAAAACTGGTTGAAGATTTAAATGAGCTGGCAAAAGCCGATGTGGGGCAATTAAATTGCAATTTCCTGAATGCTAACCCATGGCTGGTAGTGGCGCAGGAGCTGGATAGCTTTAGGGAAAAATTTGCTGCCAAGCAGATTACCCTAAAAGCCATTGCACCAAAGCAGGAACTGACCTTGCAGATAGACCCGGACCGTTTCCGCCAGGTGGTGGCCAACCTGCTGGAAAATAGCTGGCGCTATACCGATGAAAATGGGCAAGTGAATATCAGTGTGCACATGGAGCAGGAGTTTTGGGCATTATACGTGGATGACAGTTATCCCAATGTGCCGGAAGAAGCCCTGCAACAGCTGGGTGAGCGTTTTTACCGGGTGGACCATTCGCGTACGCGTGCTACTGGTGGAACCGGACTGGGTCTGGCACTTTCCAAGCAGATTGTGGAGATTCACGGTGGTTCGTTACAGTTTTTACATTCCCCTTTAGGCGGTCTGCGCGTAATCTTACGTTTACCTTTAACGAATGATTCAGTTAAAAATTTGCTGCAAAGTTAAGAATTGACTGTCATAGATATGAATGAATAGGATTAAATTTAATGGCTAGAATCGTCATTATTGAAGATGAAAAAGAGTTGGCAGATCTGGTTAAGGACTATTTGCTGCAGGCAGACTACGAAGTAGATGTTTACCATGACGGTGTGGCGGGTCTGCAAGCGGTTCAGGCTGATGTACCCAGTCTGGTAGTGCTGGACCTGATGCTGCCAAAAATGGATGGCTTGGGTGTATGCCGCAAGATCCGCGAGTTTTCTGAAGTGCCGATTATTATGGTCACGGCATTAACCGAGGAAATTGACCGCCTGCTAGGCTTAAAGCTGGGAGCGGATGATTATGTGTGCAAGCCGTTTAGCCCACGTGAGCTGGTGGCGCGTGTGCAAGCCGTATTACGCCGTGTACAAAACCAGCCGGCGCAAAAAGGCCTGTTCAAGATTGACGAAAACCAGCAGCGTATCTGGTATAAGCATAAAGCATTAACTTTGACACCAACAGAGTTCCGTTTGCTGGCACTGTTTTTAAAGCATGCAGGGCAGATTTTTTCACGTCCGCAGTTGCTGGATCATCTGAACCCGGAAAGTTTTGAAGTTACTGACCGCGTGATTGACAGCCACATTAAGAACCTGCGCCGCAAGATCAGTGATGTAGCAGAAACCGGCACCAAGCATGAGTGGATTCATTCGGTATATGGTGTAGGTTATCGTTTTGATTATGAAAATGACTGATTGCTTTTAACCGTAAATTTGGTCTTTCCTACAAGGCATCCTAAAACAGGATGCCTTTTTTATTTTTATTTAAGGCATAATTTCAATGGTCGTGCGGTCCTTCACCAACAGCCATATTTCATCCATTGCCGCATTACTCACGGCGATACAACCTAAAGTCCAGTCATTGCGAGGCATATAGTGATACAGGGGCTGGCCCTGTGCCCCCAGTTTTGGTGCTGATCCGTGAATCATTATATCACCGCCTGCACTGGCACCTAATTGCTGTGCATGCTGCGTATCCTGCTGGTTGGGGTAAGAAATGTGCAGTGATTTATAAAAACTGCTGTTGGCATTGCGCCAGTCAATCTGGTAAATACCTTCCGGGGTTTTGCCATCACCCTCTACTGCCTTATGTCCAAGTGGATCAAAGCCCAAGCGTATCGGGTAGCGCCGGATCACCTGGTCTTCATGCAGTAAATCAAGATAACGCTGCGCTTTGTAGACTTTAATTTTAGTCACCGATAATTGCGCTAGATGTGAATGATCATTAGGCTGGCTAACCGATTGACCAATAGAGGTTTGGCTAATCAATACATCGGGCTGGCTTGCAGGCAGATAGGCACGGAACTGATATAAACCCAGTAACAAGGCGACAAGCAGTACAATCGCAAAACCAGCAAGCCATTTTTTTAGCATACGCTTCCTTTTAAATCTGTCTTAAACCAGGTCAGGACGAACAGCTCACCGATACCTCTGCCTGATCACCTGCCAGTGGGGCAAGGTCAGTGGCTTTTTCGCGTGTGGGTTGTTTGTCATAGGGCGTAGCCAGTAGGTTAAACAAGCGCTCAACTTCGCTAAAATCACCTTGTTCCGCCTGCTCAATGGCTTGTTGTGCCATATGGTTACGCAGGATATATACCGGGTTGGCTTGCTGCATTTGCTGTAAGCGCTGGTCAGCATTTATATCTTGCCCTGCCTGTTGTCGCGTTTGTTGCATGGCTTGCTGGTATTTAGCGATAAAGGCATCAAACTGATCGGCGTAGATACAATCATCACGCAGGCCTTGCCAGTCTGACTCATGCGTTAAGCGCAGGAAGCTGCCGCTATAGTCCAGTTTTTCCTGTTGCAGGATGCGCAGGAAGTCCATACCAAGATTAAAGGTATCAG
This sequence comes from Alkanindiges sp., assembly GCA_030152125.1. GTDB lineage: Bacteria > Pseudomonadota > Gammaproteobacteria > Pseudomonadales > Moraxellaceae > JASLIR01. The sequence goes on along the minus strand of JASLIR010000088.1, from coordinate 441 downwards.
CATGCTCTGCTGGCAAGCCCAGTTTTTTGGCCATGCCTAAGCCATAGTAATGCAGGAAAGCCGGTTCAAAGTGAGCCAGGGCAGCCTGCAAGTCTTCCTTGCTTACACCAAGTGGCAACAATTGTCCTAGCCACACCCATAAGTTCCAGTGCGCCATGCTGGGCTGGTTCTGGTAGGTATAGCGGCCACTATGGTCCGAGTGATTATTAATCCACGCTGGATTAAAGCGCTCCAGAAAGCCATACGGGCCAAAATCCAGCGTACTGCCGGTAATGGACAGGTTATCTGTATTCATTACACCGTGGGCAAATCCAAATAACTGCCAGTCGGCAATGGTTTTAGCAGTACGGTCAATCACTTCTTCGGCAAAGGACAGCACAGGATTTTCTTCTTGCAGACAGTCGGGGTAATGCCATTCAATGACCTTGTCAGTAAAGTCTT
>JASLIR010000019.1 GCA_030152125.1 Alkanindiges sp. | reverse complement strand
AACAAATAATACAGCCGGCTTGGCTATTAGAAAAGACTATTGGCATACCGCTATCCAGCCCTGCAAAACGCTAAACAATTTGTACGTGCCCTGCCGCATATTTACAGTAGGCTGGTGCCGGTGGGTAGCGGGCTAACCATGAGTCGTTACAAGCCTGCATAGAAGCCCATGCAAGGGGAATAACCCGGCATATTAAAAACCATTTATAAAAAGCATATGCCTCAGTATCCTACTGAAATATATGTTAGGGATTAGGATATAAATTACTGATGCTTTTCTTAAGCTGTAATGGTTTATCTCTCATCCAGTCAAAACAAATTCTATATTGCTCTAACCTTCACCCAGGTTAAGCCTTTTCATTCGGGCTTAAGCAGGATACCGGTTATGTGCCGTACATGCTCTCAATTATCACGTCATAGTAAGCCCTTTCTACGTTCACAGAACTAAGCCTATCAGGTATTCAATTTCTTTAGTGGCCTTACAAAATCATTTCATTTCATGACTTGCCTTTGTATCCCTATAATCATGATCATCGGCCGTGGATTACAGTAAAGGGGAGTGATTAATGAAACGGATTATCCCCCTGCTTTGTATGATTCAGGAAGGCAGCCTAAGCCCTGCCCAAATCCGTCAGATTGAAAGTGTTAGTGCGGTACTTTATAAGCAACATTTCGATTCAAATTATCGTTTGCTGCCATTGTGGCTGAGCATACCGTGTGGTCAGGCATTTGTTGCAGCACAGCCTTCACGCGCAAGCTCGGTGATGTTTCCTGTTCCTGACCAATTGCCTGAAATGGCCCGCCACCATTTTATGCGCGAGTTCAGTACAGCATGGATGCAGATCACACAATGTGATAAAAATCAATTGATTGTCGTCGCTCCAGATCAAACCGAAGCCCTCAATCTTATCCGTGCCAACAGCCAGCGTTTCAGACCGGGCATACGTTTACTGGCGCAAGTTAGTCTGGCACTGCGTTTGTTCAGTTCCCGATTATGGCAGGGCCATGCCCAAGCCAGTATCAACTTCATGTATTAAGTGGAGCAAACCCATGCCGATGTATAACATTTCCAGTGCAAAGTCGTTATCGATTAAGCAGCGGCAGGAGTTGGCCGAGATAATTACCCAAATACATTGCGATATTACTCAGGCACCCCCCCATTTTGTAACAACAATATTCTCACAAGGCGTGCCGGTTCTGCGTCATTTGCACTTGTATATCCTTGGCAATGTTCGCAAGGGCAGAAGCGCTGAAACCAACGCTCACTTGACCCATCATTTGCGTGAGCGCATTTGCACGCTGTTTGAGTGGCCTTTAAGCAAAGTACATGTCTCACTGATCGAAATACCTGCCAGCTGGGTTATGGAGGGTGGCGAAATACTGCCAGAACCGGGGCAAGAAGCCTATTGCCAATGGCTTTTAGCGCAAAATGCTTGTCTCAGTGAGTAACCAAAAAATGGATGGACGATCATGCTGGACCTCTTTGATATCAACTTGATGCGTACCATTGCTGATGTAGGCAGCATTAGCAAAGCAGCCGTCAGGCTAAACATGTCGCAGCCCACATTAAGCAAGCGACTGAACAGGCTGGAACACCAGCTTGGACTCACCCTGTTTCATCGTAGTAATGATGGCATGCTTGCCACAGATGCAGCTCGCTACATTATCAGTAGTGGTGAATCGCTTGATAAGCAAATTCGGGTTATCGCCCGGCATATAGAGCTGCTTGCGATGCTGCAGGAAGGTGTACTGAATATTGGTGTCGGCCCTATTGTCGAACAAATATTCTTCCCACAGGTTCTACTTGATTTTACCAAGGCGACGCGGAGTATCCGGCTGACCATCAAACTTGGTACGTCCAGGCAAATGCTTGCCTGGCTTAACAATGGCGAAATTGATGTCGCATTCGGTCCTTTTGATGGCGCGCATATTTCGGACGGTTTGCATGCCCAGTTGCTAATGTCGGAGGAACTCATCGCTATCGTGCGGCAGGGCCACCCTCTGGCTAAAGGTCAGCCTAATATCTCCTTGGATGCGTTATTAAGCTATCCGTGCATCGGGCCAAGTCTGCCTGACCATATGCGTGCAGCACTTGATGGCTTGATAGAGCCTGGCTTAATAGACCAATTATTCATGATTACCTGTGACAACTATGTCACTTGCAAATCAGTTGTGCAGCACTCTGACTATTTCTCAATCGGCCCGGAACGGTTATTTGCAGAAGAAATCCAGAATGGGCTACTGATCCGGTTAGCGCTACAGCCAACCTTCTACTGGTCAGCCTATTGCTTGAATCGCCCGGAAAGCATGCATCTTCCAGTTGTCAAAAAGATTAACGAGATTTTTTTAGGGCATGCTGCAAAGCCATTAACTTAAGTTGTAACCATAGAAAAGGAGCCACGCTAATGATCGCAGCCAGTAAACGTATTGCAGAAAGACAAAATGCGGCATGTGTAATACCCTCAGAAACGCGGCGACAGTTACCGGATACTTGCATGCTATTTGTAAATAGCTCACTGCAATCTTCCAATCCAAAACAATCACCACAGGAGCAATCCACATGACCTTTGTTGTAATGGAAGAATGTATACGCTGTAAGCATACCGACTGCGTGGAAGTTTGTCCGGTAGATTGCTTTTACGAAGGCCCCAACTTTCTGGTTATTAACCCCGATGAGTGTATTGATTGTGCACTGTGTGAACCAGAATGCCCTGTAGATGCCATTCGGGCGGAGGACGAGGTGCCTGCAGATCAAAAAGCATTTATTGCTTTGAATGCAGAGCTGGCGAATCACGTGAACTGGAAACAGATTAGCAAACGTATTTCCCCAATGCCCGACCATGCAGAATGGACGAATGTTAAAGGTAAGCTGGCACAGCTGGATCGAAACGATGCCTGATTAAAATTTATCAATTACTATTACAAAGAGTAGCCTGATATGCGCAATCAATATGCTGAAATAACAAAAGTTTATCAAACACACCCTACCGTTCCAGAAAATATCAAAAACAGTTCAGCCGTATGTGTTCTCTGTGCACATAACTGCGGCATTAGCTTTGATATAGAGGACAATAAAATTGTTTCGGTAAAGGGTGATGATACTAATCCTGCCACTAAAGGCTATCTGTGTAATAAAGCATTTTCCTTAGCACATTATGTAGATAATGAAAACCGGGTTAAAACCCCCTTAAAGAAGCAACCTGATGGCACCTTTCGAGAAATAAGCTGGGATGATGCAATACAGGAAATTGCCCAGAAACTCAATCATATCCGACATACCTACTCGCCTCATGCCATCGGTATTGCCGGGCTTGGTGGACAGGGTTCACACACGAGCGGTTTGGGTGCTTTGCCATTTATATATGGCATTGGTACAAAAATGGTATTTACTGCGCTGGGGCAGGAAAAAACCCAACATGCTTTAATTGACCGTCGATTAATCAAAGCAACGCATGATGTGTATCTTGCCCCAGACAAAGAGCATGCAGATTACGTTATTTTATTTGGTAATAATCCCTTAATTAGCAACATGGGTGCAAATACCAAAGATCATTTATCCGATTTAGTCAAAGACCCTACCCGAAAATTAGTCATCGTTGATCCGCGGATTACAGAAACATCACGCCGGGCACATCGCCATCTACGGATTAAACCCGGTAAAGATGTTTATTTATTTATGGCAATAGCAGGCATTCTCGCTCAGGAAGGCCTTACGGATAGTGCTTTTATTAAAGCTAAAGTAAAACAATATGAACAATTGGAACAAACACTACTTAAAGTAAATGTGGCTGAGATGGCACAGCGCTGTGGCCTTGACGAAGCTGAAATTCGTTTAACAGCGCATGAGTATGCCAAGGCAAAACGTGCAGTGCTCGCACTGGATCTTGGCCTGGAGCATAGTGTGTTTAGCACGTTAACGTCCTATCTCAACCGTGTTATTGCAATTATGACGGGTAACTATGGGCGTAAAGGCGGCAATATATTTGTGCAGATGTTTGGTCCAAGAATGCCGTTCTTTATGAAAACCAGTAAAGCCAATATTTCAGGCATTGAAGGTGTGCGTCTATTTCTGCCTGTCCCTCAAATGCCACCAGCAATTTTAGCTGAAGAAATTTTATCTGATCATCCTGAGCGTTTAAGAGCCATGATATTTGATGGTGCTAACGCGGCGGCGACTTACCCAGATTCCCAGGCGCTGGCACAGGCATTTAAAAAACTGGATATTATGGTGGTGATCGATCCGGTGATGAGCGAAACTGCGTTATTGGCTGATTATGTATTGCCGCCGCCCGTAAGCTATGAAAAGTGGGATTACGCTATATTTCCCAAGCAAATTATTACCCCACAAGTACGGCCACCACGTATCAACACAAACTTCAATACCTTGCCTGAGCCGGAGATTTATTTTCGATTAAGCCACGCCATGGGTATTGCGACCAAAGCGCCTAAAATCCTGCACCGCCTAGCCAAAAACGCGTTACATTCAAGTGGTGCAGGCGCTGCAGCATATCTTGCTGCGCTTAACAGTCTGGCTGCCCTCAAAGGGGGTAATCTGGAAACTATTGCTGCCCGCAGCGTATTTTGGCTATATGAAACCCTGGGGGCATTATTGCCTAGCCCAACTTTAAGTATTATCTGGCTCTTAACAGTTGGTTACGCTGCTACTCGGCGCAGTCAGATGATAAGCGCATTACCAGAACTGGCAAAAATTAAGAATCCCCTGAAACTTGCCAATATCCTTTTTGAAAAAATATTGCAGTCTCTCAATGGTGCGCACATCGGCAACTATGATCTTGACCGCAACCTGGAAGAGCATTGCCGCTATCTGGACGGTCGTATCAGAATCTATCAGCAGGATTTTGTAAACGATATTGAAGAAATGATTTTAAGGGATACTGACCCCGATGATCCTGAATACCCCTTTATATTAAACGGTGGTTTGCGTACGGGATATACCGCAAACACCATTATGCAAAATCCCGCCTGGCGTAAAGGAAAAGGACCCCATGCTGCATTGTATATCTCGCCAGAGGATGCAGAGAAACTGGAACTCGGCGCCGATGATCAGGTCAAGCTAAGTACTCGCCGTGGTTCGGTGATTGTACCAGTCAAAATTGACCCTAATACGATGGCTGGTCATTTAAGTCTGCCGAACATGCTCAGTCAGTTTTATCCCGATCCAGATACTGGCGAACTAAAACAAACAGGCGTTCGTATTAATGACCTGGTGGATGCAAAAGACCGTGATCCCTACACAGGATGTCCGCGTACAAAACGTCTCAGGTCCCGCATTGAAAAAGTTACCCCAGTTACCCCGTCAGCTGGTATCGCCCTAAGCTAATTTGAAGAAGGACAAAGAATATCTTTATTTAACGAAAAATAGCATTGCTCCAGTTATCTGCGTAAGGTGACAGAAAAACATGCTATTTGAGTTAGATACAATAATTTTTACGTCCAGAAGGAATATCTGATGGCTCTCATTACTGACCAGTTTGGTCGTGAAGTAAATTATCTGCGCCTGTCAGTGACTGATCGTTGTGACTTTCGCTGTGTCTATTGCATGAGTGAAGACATGACGTTTTTGCCGAAAGCGCATCTACTTAGTATTGATGAACTCTATCAGGCTGCCGCTGCTTTTGTAGCACTTGGTGTGAGCAAAATTCGCCTTACAGGTGGAGAACCGCTGGTGCGTATCAATCTACTTTTGCTCGTAGAGCGATTGTCAAAACTGTCTGGTCTTAAAGAGTTGACCTTGACTACCAATGGCTCGCGACTTCGGCAATTTGCTGTGCCACTTAAGACCGCGGGAGTAGATCGAATCAATATCAGCCTTGATAGCCTCAACCCAGCTCGCTTTCATCATTTAACTCGTACAGGTCATTTACATGATGTGCTTGATGGAATTGCCGCTGCGCAAGAAGCGGGATTCAAGCACATCAAACTCAATAGCGTGATTCTACGCGGGCGCAATGAAGATGAGGTCATTGATTTAGTGCGTTTTTCCCGACAAAAGCAATTGGATATTGCCTTTATTGAAGAAATGCCCCTAGGCGTTATTCAGGAACATGATCGTGCATTGACTTATGTGTCCAGTCCCGAAATTTTAGAGAAAATTACCCGCGAATTTCCACTGCTGCCCAGCAATGATCAGACCGGAGGCCCCGCACGTTATTATCGTATGGCGGATAGCCCTATACGGGTTGGAGTAATTTCTCCATATAGCAACAATTTTTGCGCCAGTTGTAACCGTGTGCGCCTCACGGCAGAAGGGCGATTACTACTTTGCCTGGGCAATGAACATGCTGTCGATTTACGGGCTATTTTACGGGAATACCCTAATGACAGTGATCGTCTGCAAGCAGCCATTCGCTCTGCAATACGATTAAAACCTGAAAGTCACCAGTTTAGTCACAATGAACCACCACAGATTGTTCGCTTTATGAACATGACGGGCGGTTAACTTTTTAAGAGACTCATTTATGTCGAATATGGCTCATGAAACTGTCCTCAGTGTACATCACTGGAATGATACCTTGTTTAGTTTCACTACCACGCGTAATCCTTCATTACGTTTTAAAACCGGGCAATTTGTAATGATCGGGCTGGAGGTAAATGGAAAGCCATTGATGCGGGCATATTCTGTAGTGAGCGCGCACTATGAAGACCACCTTGAGTTTTATAGCATCAAGGTACAGGAAGGGCCGCTGACATCACGCTTGCAACATTTACAGGTGGGCGATAGCCTGTTAGTCAGCCGTAAGCCTACGGGTTCCTTGGTCATGGACAATCTTAAACCAGGTAAAAACCTGTATTTGCTGTCTACAGGTACAGGTCTTGCCCCTTTTATGAGTGTGGTTCGTGACCCTGAATTCTATGAGGCTTTTGATAAAATAATCCTGACTCACGGTGTGCGCTGGCAAAATGAATTAGGCTACTTTGAACATATCTCTGAAGATTTGCCTGCACATGAACACTTTGGTGATCTGGTTAAAAATCAATTGATTTATTATCCCACCGTGACGCGTGAAGAGTTTATAAACCAGGGAAGATTAACCGATCTGATTACATCAGGGAAACTTTTCATCGATATTGGTCTACCACCGTTTGATCCTGAAAATGACCGCATTATGATCTGTGGTAGCCCCAGTATGCTCAAAGATTTAGTGGACATATTAGAAGCAAGAGGCTTTGTGGAAGGCACCAGTCATGCGCCTGGGGACTACGTCATTGAGCGGGCATTTGTTGAAAAATAGAAAGTGTTTATCAGGGTTATATCCATACCAGGCAAACCACGACTACTTGTTGGCTAAGTTTTCTGCATGAAAAGAGGAGCTGTTGACAATTTTTATTCAAAAAAATGACGGGTAGCAAATTCTAGTCATCAAACAAAGAATTTACTACCCGTCATGCCTCATACAATACTCAGAGCTGAACACTGGTTAAAACTGAAGCCCATCCAGTGTGATTTAAAGCAGATTAAGCGTTAGTACTCATATACTTGAATCTACACCTAGTCAGCAACTATTCCACCGTCACCGATTTAGCCAGGTTACGCGGCTGATCCACATCGGTACCACGCAGCACTGCCACATGGTAGGAAAGCAGTTGCACAGGAACACTGTAAACGATGGGGGCAATCAACCCATCTACAGCTGGAATATTGACCACGTGCACACGATCGCTGGACTGAATACCACTGTCCTGATCAGCAAACACAAACAGTTCGCCACCACGCGCCTGTACTTCCTGCATGTTGGACTTGAGTTTATCCAGCCATTGATCCTGGGCAGCCAGCACCACGATCGGCATATCGCCATCGACCAGCGCCAGCGGACCATGCTTTAACTCACCGGCGGCATAACCCTCAGCATGGATATAGGAAATCTCTTTTAATTTCAGCGCACCTTCCAGGGCGATTGGAAACTCAACGCCACGCCCTAAAAATAAAGCATGGCGTTTTTCGATAAATGCACGGGATAACGCCAAAATCTGCGGGTCCAAATCAAGTGTATTGCTGAGCAGCTCTGGCAAGTGCCACAATTGCTGCGCGATTTGATGCTGCTTTTCATCGCTTAAACGTTGCTGAACCTGTCCAATCTTCATCACCAACAGCATCAAGGCCACTAACTGGGTCGTAAACGCTTTGGTAGATGCTACGCCGATTTCAGGACCAGCCTGGGTGAGAATATGCAGGTCTGTTTCACGCACCAATGAGGAGGTTGCTACGTTACACAAAGCCAGAGAGTGAAAGCCTGTAATCGCCTGACGTTGCAGATCACGCAGTGCCGCCAGGGTGTCGGCTGTTTCACCAGACTGCGATACACATACCATCAGTGTATTGCGCTCCACCAAAGGCGTGCGATAACGGAACTCGCTGGCAATCTCTACATGACACGGCAAACGTAACAGCTCTTCAAACCAGTATTTGGCAACCAGACCCGCATGGAAACTGGTTCCACACGCAATGATCAACACACGCTCAACCTGGCTCAGCAACGCTTTACCAGTGCCTAAAAACTCTGAATTCAGGCTTTGATCAGTCAACCCTATCGCCAGCGTACGGCTGACGGCTTCTGGCTGCTCATAAATCTCTTTCAGCATAAAATGCTTAAACTGGCCTTTTTCAGCACGCACATCTGTCGCGTCCAGGGTATTCACTTTACGCTTAACTGCCACACCCTGATTATAAATGGTGTAGCTGGCACGGGTCAGACGCACGACATCGCCCTGTTCCAGATAGACAAAGCGGTTGGTCACTGGCAATAAAGCTAACTGGTCAGAACCAATAAAGTTTTCACCAATCCCCACCCCAATCACCAAGGGTGAACCCATACGTACTGCAATCAGTTCATCAGGCTGTTCAATGGCGATAATCCCTAGCGCATACGCGCCATGCAAGCGGGGAATTACCTGTTGTACTGCATTCAATAAATCCGGAGCCTGTAAATAAGCTTGATGCACCAAATGTGCAACCACCTCGGTATCGGTGTCGGAACTAAACACATAACCCGCGGCTTGCAGTTCGGCTTTCAGCTCGGCATAATTTTCAATAATACCGTTGTGTACCACAGCGATATTGCTGGAAATATGCGGATGTGCATTACGCACAGACGGTGCACCATGCGTCGCCCAGCGTGTATGTGCAATGCCCAAGTGCCCGCGCAACTGACTCGCCAGCACGGCATCTTCCAGCGCAGCAACCTTACCCACTTCACGTTCACGTACCAACTGTCCGGCATCATTGATCAATGCCAGGCCAGCAGAGTCATAACCACGATATTCAAGGCGCTTTAAGCCCTCAACCAACACCCCGGTAATACTACGCTCAGCAACGCCACCCACAATACCACACATAGTTCTTCTCTCTTATCCTTTGCGAGGACGCTGATAATTTTCAATCTGACGCTGCTGGCCACGTGCTACCGCCAGTGCATTTTCTGCAACGTTCTTGGTGACTACGGAACCGGCACCCACTGTTGCCCCATCGCCAATCTGGATAGGCGCTACCAGCGAGCTATTGGAGCCGATAAAGGCATTTTCGCCAATGATGGTCTGGTGCTTGTAAGCCCCATCATAATTACAGGTAATGGTGCCCGCACCAATGTTACTGCCGGCACCCACCACCGCATCACCCAGATAAGCCAGATGATTAGCCTTGGAACCCTGACCAATGCGTGAGTTTTTTACTTCCACAAAGTTGCCAATATGCGCACCATCGGCCAGTTCGGTGCCGGGACGCAAACGGGCAAACGGGCCAATGGTGGTATTAGCACCTACGGTAACATCATCCAGAATGCTATAAGGCTGGATAACGGTTTCAGCACCAATACGGGCATTCTTTAAAATACTGCCTGCACCCACTTTAACCCCGTCACCCAGATAGCAATCACCCTCAATAATCACATTGACGTCAATCTGCACATCCTGACCAACCGTTAACTGGCCACGTAAATCGAAGCGATGCGGATCAAGGAAAGTAACGCCTTTCTTTTGCAGTTGCAGCACCTGGTGTAGCTGGTAACGGCGCTCCAGATTAGCGAGCTGGATGCGGTCATTCACACCTTCCACTTCAAACTCATATTCGGGTTGGATGCTGCCAATTTCAAGGCCATCCGCTACCGCCATCGCCACGATGTCAGTCAGGTAGTATTCACCCTGTACATTATTATTGGAAAGCTTTGGTAGCCAGCGGTGCAGGCAGGCATTATCTACGCAGTAAATGCCGGTATTGACCTCAGTAATCAGCTTTTCGGCATCGCTGGCATCCTTATGCTCCACAATGCGGCGAATCTTGCCCTCTTCACGCACAATACGGCCATAACCAGTCGGGTTATCCAGACTCAGGGTAATCATGGCAATACCGCCACTAGCCGCCTGTTGCAGGCGTTTTAGGGTTTCCGGCTGTACCAGTGGCACGTCGCCATACAGGATAAAGCTTTGTCCCTGCTGCGGCAGCACCGGTAGGGTTACCTGTACCGCATGTCCGGTACCCAGTTGCTCCGCCTGCTCCACCCACTCAATATCCTGCCGGGCAAAAGTGCTTTTAACCTGTTCTCCACCATGACCATACACAGTGATAATACGCTCAACCTGTAAGCGCTGTGCCTGTGCCAGTACGTGGCCCAGTAATGGTTGACCCGCCAGCGGTTGTAATACTTTTGGCAGGCGCGAGTTCATGCGGGTGCCTTTACCAGCTGCTAAAATAATGACAGAGAGCGTCATGTTTACCATCACCTTCAATCAAAACAGGCCAAACCCTGTTTACACCAAATAATAAAGCCCAATGCTCAGCACAACTGCCGCAATAATGCCGGCCAGAATATCGTCCAGCATAATACCAAAACCACCGTGGATGTGCTTGTCTGCCGCACGAATCGGCCAAGGTTTCCAGATATCAAAAATACGGAATAATACAAAGGCAGCCAGTACGGTTAACAGGTTAACCGCACCGATATAGAGTAAGGGAAGCAGCACAATGGACTGGCCGGCAAATTCATCCCATACAATGCGGGAATCATCATGCACCTGCATAATCTCGGCACAACGTCCGCAAATGGGTGTACCCACCAGGTTCATCAGTATGATTAATAACAGACTGGGCCAGAAACCGATCCATAGCCACAAAGGCACCAGAATCAGCACCACCAACGACGCCACCGTGCCGGGTGCCTTAGGGGAAAGCCCGGAGCCAAGCCCCACGCCCAGCCAGTACATCAGCTTGTCCTGTACGGACAGTGTGGATACATCAATATTGTTTTTATTCTTGGGTTGTTCAGTCAAAGTGCTGGTATCCTTTTATATCAAGCCTCACCGGCTGCCCGCGATGCATCAGCTGCAAGCCGGGCTGCTGGCAAATTTCACCAATGACAGTCAGGCAAAACTGCCCTGCATATTGTGCCTGAAAGCGCGCAAGTTGCTGTGGTGAAAGCGTAAAACACAACTCGTAATCATCACCGCCGGTCAGGGCATAAGCCCAGCGCCGCTGCTCATCCAGCGCCTGTAATACAGGTGAGAATGGCAGTTGATCCACATGCAGCACCGCACCCACGTTGCTGGCCTGCAGGATATGCCCCAAATCCTGCGCCAAACCATCGGAAATGTCCAGCATGCTATGTGCAAAACCACGTAGCGCAATGCCCAGTGCCGACTGCGCTACCGGATAATCCAGCCGTGGCTGTAGCTCACTCTGAGGATGTTGTAAAGCGTAGGCCGCATCGCCAATGCTATTGGACACCACAATCAGATCCCCCACCTGCGCACCTGCGCGGCAAATGGCCTGACCGCTGGGCACCCAGCCCAAGGCAGTAACCGAAATCGTCAGGGTCGGGCTTTTGGTGGTATCACCACCTACTAAAGCCACCTGCTGGGGCTGGCAGCATTCAAAAAAACCACGGCTAAATTCGGCCAGCCATGCGTCATCGGCAGAAGGCAAGCTCAGCGCCAGCAACATGGCTTGCGGCATCGCGCCCATGGCAGCCAGATCAGACAGGTTGACTGCTGCTGCCTTCCAGCCAATCGCATGCGCAGGGGTATGTAGTGGAAAATGCCTTCCAGCCACCAGCGTGTCGGTACTAATGACCAGTTGCTGGCCAGCAGGCGGCTGAATAATGGCTGCATCATCACCTATGCCCAGCACCACATGGCTGTTTGCCTGTGCGGGCAGCTTAAAATAGCGCTGGATTAGCGAAAATTCACTCATGACAGGCGAGTTCATGGCAGACGGGTTCATGACAGGCAATGCAAATCCGGCAGGCAGGGAAATAGTACGGCAAGTTTACGCAATAAGCTGCCTGCCGCACAGTGGGGCCGGATTATTTTACCCAGAGAGCAACGTCCGCATTGCAGGGTATACTGAAAACAGCCCTAGAAGCGCTGGTCCATACGCTGCAAGCGACCACTGCATTCACGCATGGCATGAAACAGCTGCCCCATCAGCACATTGCTGGTGGTCATCACCACCATCACCATCGGATGATGAATACACGGCACCGACTGGATAAAGGCCTTACCGTTGTCAGCATCCAGAATCAGCGACTGACAACCACTCAGGCGAATTTCACCAATAAATGCCTGCACCATCGCCAGAATCGAGCTGCTAACCGCCGCTACCTTGGCCTGGTCAAAATCCTTGCGCACTGAGGCATTGGCTACTTCCAGCCCATCCGTCGTAGCCAGCAATACCGCCTGTACACCGGTTACTTCCAGCAATAACTCGGAAATAGGCACACGTACCGCCTGGGCAAATGCCGCCGAAGGCTGCCGCTGTTTAACTTGTTCAAAATTGTTCATTGCCGTCAACATTCCTTGTGCTTAACGCAATTAAAATACTACCGCGTGCTAATACGCCCGTTTATATGGCCTTATATTCCAGCACGCTAATCAGGCTGTTTACCAATAACAGAATATCGTCCTTTTGCCGCGCATCAATGGCAAACAGGGGATAGGTCTGCTTAATCTGTTGCAAATATTGTCTGTAAGGCTCAAAAGACTTATCCGGACGCTCATCCACATGCGTCACCCCAATCACAAACTCATGCTGGTGTGATTCGCCAAAAGCTTTTAAATAGCTTTTCAGGTCATCCAGGGCAGATTCGTTACTATGGTCAATCAGCAGCACAATGCCTAAGGCACCCTGTGCTATCAAGGGCCACATAAACTGAAAACGGGCCTGACCGGGGGTGCCATACAAACTAATTTTGGAGTTATCCGCCAGGCTGATTTCACCATAGTCAATGCCCACCGTCGTTAGCATCTTGGCGTGGGCAAACGTGTCGGTATTCAGGGCTTCCGTCTGCAAGACCGGAATTTCTGACAAGGCAGTAATTGCCTGCGTCTTTCCGGCCCCCATCGTGCCACCAAATACAATTTTATAGCGCTGCATTCCCTGCTTCCCACCCGCGTTATTTTTTAAACCTTAAAAAGGTTAAGCTTATAAACTTTAACCTTAAAGACCCAGTTTTTGCCGGAACCTGGATAAGAACCCGCGCAGGAACGAACCTTGCTCTGTGGGTTCTGCCTGCTCAGCAGAAACGCTGCTTGTATCCTGCATGGCACCATGTATATCACGATTAAACTCATCTGCAAAACCAACCGCGAAACACGCAGTAAATAAGCGCTGGATATCGGTTAAAGGCAGGCGCAACTCACGCCCAAGCTGTTCGGCACTGGCTGGCTTGTTTTTTAAATAGGCACAGGCCGGTAGCAAGGTTTTTTGATTGCTGGCTGAAGGCTGCGGCCAGCTTTTCAGCACATAAACGGTGTTTTTATCCAGCAAGGCATGCTCGCCTTCCATGTCCCAAGCCAGTTGCCATAACCATTGCTTCAAGTCCCTGGCCAGAAAACTGGCAGGTGCCTGATAATCTGAACTCAAGGTAAGCGGTAAACGCACACGGGATTTTTGCTGCTGGTAGTCCGGCATCACCCAGGCCAGCTGCTGCGGAATATCCACGACTGCCAGGTTTAAGCCCTGCTGGTCGGTTAATGCCCATACCCCGGTTTTTTTGCCCAGTACGGCATTTATAATATCGCGGATACTCTGACGATCCTGCCCTGCCGCCGGCACAACCTTGCTTTGCACAGGCGCAGGGGGCAACTTGCTCACCGTTTCCTTAATCACCGGGCGTTCGGCCTGCCTTGCTGCCGCAGGTACAGGTGCAGTTACTGCAACGGGTGGTTCGCTGGCATAGACCTGCTTGTTATGCAGCACAACCTGATGAAACCATTCGACAATACTGCCAGTTTCCTGGATTGGCAAATGCATACTGTCTGCAGTAATGGACAATGGATTGGGTTCATGATCAACAATCAGGCACGACACCTGATCCTGCTGCATGATTTTCTGAATACTGGTTGATGCCGTAAAAAAACTGTTAACCAGCAGGATGTCCAGCTGTGGCTCATCCGCCGTTACCCAGTCAAACTGGTACGGGTCATCACGGAAAATATTTTGGAATGTCTGACGTAATGCAACGACATCGGAGCGTCCTAATCCGACCATCGCGGTTCGAAAGGTTTGCGTCATGATGCTCTCTGTCTTTGTTTCTGTACGCCAAATTGCGCAACTTACTTTTATGAATTAAATGCGGTGGACAGAAGCCCCCTTCAACCACCGCATATACAGCTACAGCAGAATTACGAGAAATCCAGTTCTTTTTCAAAGGATTTCAGCTCGTGACGAGCCATTGCCAGGTTAGACTTCTGACGATCCAGCACCAGGTACAGGAAAAATTCAGGATTGCGATCCAGCGGGCGAATCACGTGGTACTGTTTACCCAGCGTGATCAGAATGTCTTCAATGTTGTCATTCAGTTTCAGTGCACTTGCTACTTTGCGTTTTGCGCGTACCACTTCCGTGTTACCAGCAGCAGCCAGTTCAAGGTCAATACCGGAACCTAAAGTTGCCAGTGCCAGACCGCTGCCGGAATCAACCAGTGCAACAGCCATGAAACCATCGATGCGACCTAGCGGGTCTAGAGAAAGCTTAGCCATATTGAGTAACCTCTAATAAAGATTTAATCCATTTTGAAATCTTGACCAGAGAATATGTTCGACAAGCACAAGCCTAAATGTTCATTATTTCTTAACAATGACACACCGTAGTGTTTTAGGCTCATAACGTATGTATGAAAGAGATTCCGTACATCCATGCACTTATTTAGTATATCCCCTGTTTGTGATTAAATATCAAAAGCGTGATCAAAGTCAACAAAAAACACAAAAAATTTATAAAATTTCATTGCCCGGTTTTTTTGCACTAAAACCGGAATATTGGAGTAGAGAATCACATTTTTTGTCTGGATAAATCTTTTTAATATTCTATTGTTTATAATAGCTAAACAAATTGCAATAAAAATTTGTTTAGCTTTTTAATGATCATACGCCCGAGTTGCCGGATATTGCAACTTACTTTTCAGCACTTCTCAGGGTTTTTGCCAGTTTGTCCAGCACACCATTAACGTATTTATGGCTATCAGTCGCACCAAAGTGCTTGGCCAGCTCAATCGCCTCGTCAATCACCACCCGGTAAGGCACTTCCAGGCGGTCACGCAGCTCAAAGGTACCCAGGCGTAAAATTGCCAGCTCCACCCCATCCAGTACGGCAATCTCACGATCCAGCGCCGGCTGTAACAGCTCATCCAGTGCCTCGGTATGCTGGATTACACCAGCCAGCAGCTGGTGATAGTAGGCAATATCCACTTTGTGCATGGCATTTTCAGCACGCGTACGCGCCTCAATCTCATGCACCGGATTTTTGGTCATATGCCATTCGTACAAACCCTGCACCGCAAAGCGGCGGGCTTTGCGCTTGGCAGGGAACGTGGTTGGATAACTGTTGTTCATCCGTTTAAATCGCCTTCAGCAAATTAACCATTTCAATGGCTGTCAGGGCAGCTTCGCTACCTTTATTACCCGCTTTGGTACCGGCACGCTCAATAGACTGCTCAATACTATCGGTAGTCAATACACCAAAAATAACCGGCAGGCCAAAATCCAGACCAACCACACCCAGGCCTTTGGCACATTCACCAGCTACAAATTCAAAATGCGCCGTACCACCACGAATCACCGCACCCAGGGCAATAATGGCATCATACTTGCCACTGGCAGCCAGTTTTTTGGCTACCACAGGTAACTCCCAGGCACCCGGGGCACGTACAATGGTTACTTGCTCATCATTTACACCGTGGCGCTTCAGGGTATCCAGTGCACCTTCCAGCAAATGCTCTACAACAAAGCTGTTAAAACGGCCAACCAGAATGGCATAACGCCCTTCATTACCCTGATGCAACTGGCCTTCAATTGTACGAATACTCATGCTGATTCCTTAAAAAACTGAATAAATATGAACGCTGGCTTACTGGGCTACCGGTGAAACGTATTCCACCACTTCCAGGTCAAAACCAGATAAAGCATTAAAACGCAAAGGTGAGCTCAGTAAACGCATTTGCTGTACGCCCACATCACGTAAAATTTGTGCACCTACGCCAATGGTACGATATTGCTGCGATAGTGCCGTAGAACTTGGCTTGCTTTCAGCATTCAGCGCAGAAATTGCCTGGCCCAGGTCTTCCAGTGGCTGGCCAATCCATACCAGCACACCACGATCGCTAGCCGCCAGTGTTTTTAATACACTGTCCAGGTGCCAGCTGTGCTGCACGGCCGACTTTATATGCAATAAATCCTTAACCGGATTAAAGCCATGCACACGCACTGTGGTCACGCCTTCACTTGGCTTACCTTTTACCAGTGCCAGATGAATGTCCGGGCTGCCAATTTCGCGATAGCGGTGTAACTGGAACTGGCCATATTCGGTATCCAGTGTCTGCTCATCCAGATGCTCAATGGTTTTTTCATTCAGCATACGGTAGTGGATCAGGTCGGCAATGGTGCCAATCTTGATGCCATGCTTTTCGGCAAAAACTTCCAGGTCAGGGCGGCGCGCCATTTCGCCGTCTTCCTTAATAATTTCACAAATGACCGAGGCGGGTTCCAGCCCAGCCAGCCGGGCCAGGTCACAACCTGCTTCAGTATGCCCGGCGCGGTGCAATACCCCACCCGGTTGCGCCATTAACGGGAAAATATGCCCCGGCTGCACAATATCAGTTGGCTTGGCATAAGGTGCAACGGCGGCCTGAATGGTACGCGCACGCTCTGCGGCAGAAATACCGGTAGACACACCTTCTGCTGCCTCAATGGACAAGGTGAAGTTGGTACCATGCTGCGCACCATTGCGGTCTACCATTAAAGGCAGATTCAACTGCTTGCAGCGATCCTTGGATAAGGTCAGGCATACCAGACCGCGTGCATGGGTAATCATGAAGTTAATATCTTCAGGACGCACCTGCGTGGCGGCCATGATCAGATCACCTTCATTTTCACGATCTTCATCATCCATCAGAATGACCATGCGACCGGCACGGATGTCGCTTACCAGCTCTTCAACAGTGTTGAGCTTCATTCAACGCTACCTTCTTAAAGTCTGCCTGTGCAGGGGGTTAGGCCCGGTGTCAGTAACAGCCTGCCCTAATTTTGGCAGCTATTCTAACGGGTTTTTATAAAATTTTCCCGTATTTGCACCTGCCGGTGCACGATTAATTATACAGCACAAGGGCTGCGGCTGGTTGACCGTGCTGACACAGCAATAATTTGTTTGCTTTTATATTTTTATATCATAATGATATTTATCACCATTCTAAAATATAGGATTTTTGCATTAACAGTTACTGGGCAGCCATCAAACCAAAATTATTAAGCACTTACTTAAGCAACTACAAAAATAATTTGGCAATCCTGTAGCCGGCATTTATAATAGGGCTGTCACTGGGGAGTAGCTACTGCTGCTGGGCCAATTTCTTAAGCGCTCACTGCAGGCAGTCGTCAACATACTTGTATCCTGTCATTTTTGGCCTGATACATGGCGGCTGTAATCGAATCCGGGTTTAACCCAATCTCGACAGGCAAGACCAATGACTCTATATGCTGCATCAAGGGCAAACCTTCCCTAGCGTTTGTTTCCGGGTGTATTAGGCTGGCAGCACATAGAGTCATGGTTATTTATTGCCAGCCTGAGACCATTCTATGTACGCGTTTATCCTATCCACCGGGCTGGTTGCCCTGGCAGAAATGGGTGACAAGACTCAACTGCTTGCCTTATTGCTGGCCGCCCGCTACCGTAAACCCGTTCCTATCTTAATTGCCATTTTACTGGCTACCCTGTTTAACCACGCCATTGCGGCTGCCTTTGGCCAGTGGCTGGCGGAATTTTTTAACGCTGGCTGGATGCGCTGGTTGCTGGCAGCGTCCTTTATTGGCATGGCAATCTGGATGCTGATTCCGGATAAACTGGATAATGATGAAGACAGCCTTTCACGCTGGCAAAAATATGGCGTATTTGGTGCCACCTTCATTTTATTTTTTCTGGCTGAAATTGGCGATAAAACCCAGATTGCAACCGTCGCGCTGGCCGCCCGTTTTGATGCGCTGTTACCGGTATTGATGGGCACCACCCTCGGCATGATGATTGCCAATGCCCCTGCTGTGTTTATTGGCGACAAACTGGCCAATAAACTACCCATCGCCCTGATTCACCGTATTGCAGCCATCATTTTCCTGCTGGTGGGTGTTGGTGTGATTGTGCAGCAATATTTGTAAGCATGGCCCAGCCAAAATAAAAAAGATGGCATTACGCCATCTTTTTTATGCTTAAAGCCTAAGCATTCACTCTTGCGTTTCTGAAACCGACTGCGCTTCCGCACTGGGTTTTGGTTCTGCTTTTTTCTCACCGACCAGAATACGATCCCTGGCCTGGGCTACAAATTTGGCACACTCCACATTCATGGCAATCACCATCAGGGCTTCACGCATCTGGGCATCAGTGGGATTAGTTAACGGTGCCAGCTGGAAATACTGCTGTACCAGCAATACCTGTTCATCAGACACATGCACAGCCAGCTCATTGCTGTTTACATGCTGGATCAACCCTTGCGCCAAAGCCTGCGCCGGATGCCCTACCTGTTGCTCGGTCACGGCACACCGGGTATGCAAGGCAAACCGCTTAATTTCACGATGACGACGATACACAATATCCGTCAGCTCATTAAACAGCTTGCCCAGCTTGACCAGAAATAGCGCGATATTGGCAGTGGTGGTTTTTTCATTCTTGTTAACTGCAACCACGGCGCCGTTTTCACCAAACGATTGCAGCAGGGTGCAATCAACCGCCACCTGCATTTGTTGCCTAGTTTGTTCCATGGCCTGCTCCAGCAGGGTCTGGCACAAATTAAAATAAGGACGTGCCAGGCCAGGGCTCAGCGTACCCAGCAACTGCTTGGGGTCAGCAAAACTGATATGCAGTACATAGGCCGCTGTTTGTGGCGGCAAGGGCTCGGCTGGCTGAGCCGGGGCCGGCTGGCCAGTAATGCCTTCTTTTTTCTGCTGCGCCAGTGCCTGGGCAATCACGGCATTTTTTTGGGCAGTTTCCACGGTCAGTTTTAAGGCCGACACCTGCTCCTTTAACTGGCGTTCGCGCGCTAGGGTTGCCAGATACTCACTGCGGGTTGGGCGGGCTATCACCCGGTATAACAACCACAACAGGATATGAATCAGTGCCGCCAACAATAAAGGCAACCACTGGTCACGGATGATTTCGCCAAAGCTGGGTTCAATCAGCGTCAGCTCAATGTCACCAACCGGCTGCTTATCCAGCAGGATTTTTTTATGGAACACTTCCCCGGC
>JASLIR010000015.1 GCA_030152125.1 Alkanindiges sp. | reverse complement strand
ACGATGCACATCATCATGCTGTTATTTCACATGAGACGCCTGATCATCATTTAAGCCTCCCCAGTGACGATTTCATCAAATATATGCTGAAGGTGGCATTGCAGTTTGAAATGATTACAGTAATGTCTGCATTCATACTGCTGTGTGCTTTTTTTGCCTTACTACGCGATGTTATTCCCAAACGTATAGGTATTTTGCCTCTTTTTGATGTACCAATAAGAAACTCGATATCCGTATTAACCCGCACGGTTGTACTTCGCCATTAATAAATCCTGAAGTTTAAGCACTTGGATCGGTTGCGCCCTTTGTCGTAACTGAAAGTTTTTGCATTGCTTTCTTCAGGAAATATCATGCGTACCTTATATACGGCACTAGTGCTGACTGGGCTTTTTTTGCCTCTGTCCACTTTTGCCCAGTTACCCCTAGAACAGATACAGCAACGGGCCTATCTGCTAGATCCTCAATTACAATACCTCATTCGTCAAAATGAAACTGATAATCTCAGAGTCCAACAAAGTGGCCGTTTAGCTAACCCGGAAATAGCCATACAGGCAGATAACCTGGGCAATTCCAGCTTAAAAGACCTGGATGGCCCCACTTATGCTATCCAGCTTAATCAGGCTATTCCACTCACTGACAAGCGCAGCATTAAAACGGCGCTTGCCAAAAGCCAGCAGACAAATACGGCTTTGGTAATCCAGCAAAGAAAAGCACAGTTGAACTCGGATGTTCGCCTATGTCTGGCAAACTGGTATATCTCTATCAAACAGTTTGAGCTTGGACGCAAGGACTATGAGATTGCCCAGTCACAGGCGCTATTGCTACAAGAAAAATATAAGGCCGGTAAAGTTGTAGTTTCCGATGCACAACGTGCGCAGGCACTCTCCACCGAAGCAGCTAAAAAACTGGATTTCCTGCAACATCAGACCCAACAGAATAAAGCTTCCTGTTCGCTCCTGACCGGAGGGATTGATGAACCAGCTTTCTTGCTGCCTGTGGATTACCCGGACAGGCAACTTACCCCGCTTAGCCAGCAACAAGCCGTGTTTGCACAGCAGCAAGCCAGCTTACAGCAACGTCTGGCCGAAGCAGAGCGAATTTCCGATGTCACCCTAAGTGTTGGAACCAGACGCTATCAGCAGACTGGGGATCAGGTACTGCTGCTAGGTGCTTCCTTGCCCATTCCTTTATTTGACCAAAACCGTGTGGCGCGTGCTGAGGCTGTTAACCAGTTGGCTCAGGCAAATGACATAGTTGATCTTCAGGGCAAACGCCTTGCCATCCAGTTGAGTAATGCCAGACAGCGCCTGACCAGTAACCAGCAATTATTACAAGCGCTTGATCAGACCGTTATCCCTGCCAGTGAAGAGAGTCTGCGGATTGCCCAGCTTGCTTATCAGGCTGGTAAAACCGGATTACTGGAATGGATTGATGCCCGCCGTACATGGCGGGAGGCGCAGGAGCGCCGTCTGGAAATCTGGCTCAATATCCAGCAGTCCATTGCTGAAATTGAGCGTGAAACGGCACCAGAACAACACTAATTCAAGGCGTACATCATGAATAAATCGAATCAGTTAAAACCAGTTTATATAGGCGTGGTTATCGCAATTCTTGTAGGCGTTCTGGCTTATGCCTGGTACAGCACCAGTAACCGTAATCAGGCAAGTTCTGGTAACGGACATGGAGAACAGCAGACAAATGCTGAAGCAGATGCCAATGCGCCGGAAAAAGGCCCACATAGTGGCAAGTTGTGGCGTGATGGCAGTTTTGCACTGGAAGTAAAAATTTTTGAGACTGGTGTAGAACCACAGCTGCGACTATATGCCTATCAGGATGATAAGCCGATTGCACCTGACCAGTTTTCAGCTGATGTCACCATTAAACGTCTGGATGCTCAGGAGCAAATTAAATTCCAGCCAGAGGCAGATTATCTGCTGGGTGATCAAGTCATTTATGAACCTCACTCTTTTGAGATGCTCATTACAGCCAGACACAATGGAAAGTCGCACCAGTTTAAGTGGACACAACTGGAGGGGCGTTTACAACTGGCGGAAGCCTCCCTTAAAAGTAGCGGATTAGAGTTGCTTAAGGTTAGTTCGCATGCTTTCCAGAGCCAGACTGAGGCCACCGGAGAAGTACAGATACCGGTTGATCAGCAAGTGGCGGTAATTGCCAAGTCGTCTGGGGTAATTACCAGCATTCATAAAGCGCTCGGCGCGCCAGTGCGTGCAGGTGAAGTTATTGCGGTGATTGACAGCCGTGATCTGGTCAGCTTACGGGCTGCCCAGCGTACTGCCCAGCAGCAACTTAGTCTTGCCAAAGCCACATTGGATCGTGAGCAGCGCTTATGGAAAGAAAAGATATCACCAGAGCAGGATTACTTGCAGGCCAAGGCAAGTCATGCACAGGCTGCTATCCGTTTGGATGAGGCCAGTCGCATGATCAGTAGTTATGGTGGTGATGCAGGTGGTAACGATAGCAAGCTTTATATTCGCGCGCCTATCAATGGCATTGTGATCGAAAACAGGGCTGTCAGTGGGCAGGCTGTATCGCCCGATACGGTGTTGTTCCAGATCGCCAATGCCAGTGACCTGGTAGCGGTAGTCAACGTACCGGAACAGGCTGTTGTCAGTATTAAATCAGGTATGTCCGCCCAGGTGCAGGCACAGGGAGCCGATCCTGTAACAGTACAGGGTCAGGTCAATTATATCAGTGAGCTACTAGGTAGTGAAACTCGTACTGCCCAGGTACACATCCGTTTTAAAAACCCAGCGAATCAGTGGAAACAGGGTCAGCTTGTTAAAGCCAGTATTGCCACTGGCAAGGATGATATGTCACTGGCTGTTCGGGAAGATGCCCTACAAACTTTCAGGGACTGGGATGTGGTGTTTATCCGTATTGGTGATCAATTTGAAATTCGCCCTGTTGAACTCGGGCTGAAAAGTGATGGCTTTGTACAGGTACTTTCTGGCCTGACAGAAGGTCAGGTCTATGCAGCGGGTAATTCTTATCTATTAAAGGCCGAGCTTGGTAAAGCTGGTGCCTCCCATGACCACTAAGGGGAAGCACCATGTTTGACCGCATAGTACAGTTTTCCATCCAGCAGCGCTGGATGATTTTACTGCTGTTTGCAGTGTTAAGTATTCTGGGCGTTTATAACTACCAGCGCCTTCCCATTGATGCAGTGCCTGATATTACTAACGTACAGGTACAGATCAACACCGAGGCAGCAGGCTATTCCCCCTTTGAGGCAGAAAGCCGGGTAACCCGTCCTATTGAGGTGGCCCTTGCAGGCTTGCCCAGCCTGAAAGCCACACGTTCGGTGTCGCGCTATGGCCTGTCACAGGTGACAGTGATTTTTGAGGATGGCACCAATATTTACTTTGCCAGGCAGTTGGTTAACGAACGCTTGCAGGCTGCCCGTGGCAGTATTCCTGAAAATCTGACCCCACAGTTAGGCCCGGTATCTACTGGTCTGGGTGAAATTTTCATGTACACCGTGGAAAATGCGCCCAATTCACCAACCCCATTAAACCCGATGGAGTTACGCAGCTTGCAGGACTGGGTGATTAAACCCCAGTTGCGCTCAGTCGAGGGAATCACCGAGGTTAATTCGATTGGTGGTTACGTTAAACAGTATGTTGTGTCACCCAAGCCAGAGCAGCTTCGCGGCCTTGGTTTAACCATACAGGACATAGTACGCGCATTAAGCCTGAATAATACTAACATGGGCGCAGGCTATATAGAAAAAGCGGGTGAGCAATACCTGCTGCGTTCGCCAGCCCAGATTAGCTCGCTGGATGAGGTTGGCAGTATTGCAGTTAAAACACATGCCGGGCAGATCGTGCGATTGAGGGATGTTGCCGATGTCCAACTGGGTAGTGAAATCCGCACAGGTGCGGCAACCAAGGATGGGCAGGAAGTGGTGCTGGGTACTGCCTTTATGCTGATTGGTGAAAACTCGCGTACTGTTTCCATGCGTGCAGCCGATAAGTTGCAGGAAATCCAGAAAAGCCTGCCTGAGAGTGTCATTGCCAATGCTGTGTATAACCGTACCACACTGGTCGATGCCACGATCAACACCGTTAAAACCAACCTGTTTGAAGGGGCAATACTGGTCATTGCCGTCCTGTTTGCCTTTCTTGGTCACTTCCGCGCTGCATTGGTAACAGCACTGGTTATCCCCTTAGCCATGCTGTTAACTATCACTGGCATGGTTCATCAAAAAGTAAGTGCCAATCTGATGAGCCTAGGGGCACTGGACTTCGGGATCATTATTGATGGTACGGTGGTTATTGTTGAGCATGCCCTGAGTAAGCTGTCCATCAGGCAGCGCGAACTTGGCAGGGTGCTTTGCCGCAGTGAACGCTTTGCCGTGGTGTTTGAGGCAACCAGAGAGTCACGCAAGGCACTGCTGTTCGGCCAGTTGATTATCATGTCGGTGTATTTGCCGCTACTCAGCCTGACCGGCATTGAAGGCAAAATGTTTACCCCGATGGCCATTACCGTGATTATGGCTTTGCTGGCTGCCATGCTGATTTCTGTCACGTTTGTACCTGCGGCCATCGCCATGGTGACTTCAGGTTCCGTCAAGGTTGAAGAAGGGAGACTGAATGCGTTTTTAAAGCGGGTTTATGTACCTTTGTTTGACTGGTCAATGGGGCATAAAAAGGCTGTGGTGATTGCAGCTTCTGCCTTGTTTGTATTCAGCGCCTTGCTGTCAGCCAGACTGGGTACAGAGTTTATTCCTTCGCTGGATGAGGGGGATGTTGCTTTGCATGCATTGCGGATATCTGGCACTTCCCTGAGCCAGTCGGTTGAAATGCAATATGCCCTTGAAAACGAGATCAAGAAGCTGCCTGAAGTAAAAACCATGTTTGCCAAGGTGGGTACTGCGGAGATTGCCACTGATCCTGTTCCACCAAGTGTTGCTGATAACTTTGTCATGCTTAAACCGCGTAAGGAATGGCCTGACCCGGATAAAAGCAAGGCTGAGGTGGTAAAGGACATTGAGGCTGCTGCGGCACGGGTCATTGGTAATAATTACGAGTTTACCCAACCGATCCAGATGCGATTCAACGAGCTGATTTCCGGGGTAAGAACGGATGTTGCGGTGAAGGTGTTTGGTGATGACATGGAGCAATTGCTTGCCAAGGGCAATGAGATTGCTGCCGTGCTGGAAAAAGTACCCGGCAGTGCCGATATCAAGGTAGAGCAGGTCACTGGACAACCCATGCTGACATTGGCTTTACGCAGGGATGTCATATCCAGCTATGGTTTATCCATGTATGACGTACAAAGTCTGATTGCTGGTCTGGTCGCTGGCGAAAAAGCCGGAGACCTGTTTGAGGGAGATCGCCGTTTCGATATCGTAGTACGGTTGAAAGATGATGTGCGTCAGGATATGGATAGCCTGAAAAAAATCCCGGTTCCCTTACCCAACAGTGCGGGGAATACAGTCTTGCTCGGGGAGCTGGTAGATTTTGAACTTGCTCCCAGCCCATCCCAGATATCGCGGGAAAATGGCAAACGCCGTGTCGTAGTGACCGCCAACGTGCGCGGGCGGGATATTGGTAGCTATATCAACGAGGCACAGCAGCTAGTGTCAGCGCAGGTTGCTTTACCTGAAGGCAACTGGATTGGCTGGGGTGGTACTTTCGAGCAAATGCAATCGGCCAAAAACCGCTTGCTGATCGTGGTGCCAGCCACTCTGGCCATGATTCTGGTATTGTTGTATGCGGCGCTGGGTTCAGTTCGTAACGGCTTACTGGTATTCACGGCTGTTCCGCTGGCATTAACCGGCGGGATTATTGCGCTTGCCTTGCGCGGCATTCCAGTTTCCATTTCTGCCGTGGTGGGCTTCATTGCCTTGTCCGGGGTAGCGGTGTTGAACGGTCTGGTGCTGATTTCAGCGATCCAGCGCTTACGTCAGGATAATGTAGCACTTGAAACTGCTGTTTATGAGGGAACTTTAAGTCGCTTGCGGCCAGTACTGATCACTGCCTTTGTGGCGGCACTGGACTTTATCCCCATGGCGTTTAACGTGGGTATTGGGGCAGAAGTGCAGCGTCCTATTGCGACTGTCGTGATCGGTGGCATTATTTCCTCGACCTTATTAACCCTGATTATCCTGCCAGTACTCTACGTCTGGTTGAATCAGGGGAAGTCGTCTTTGCCCTCACACGACACACCAAGTAAGTGATGACTGGCATGATGATCATGAAGCGCTTCCTGCACTCCCTTCGACAGTACAAAGTCTTGCCATACTTTGTATTGCTATTGGGGCTTGCATTGAGCATTCATGGTTATCAGCATACCCGCCCTGTGGAGTGGAGCCATCAGGGCGTAATTCCGGTTTTGCACGCTCATGAAAGCAGTGGCAAGCATGTTCATCATCCTGATCATGTCTATGACCACCTCAGACATTACGAACAACTGGTTAACCGCTTATTGTTACTAAAGCAGATCGCTGCCATGTCAGCCCTGCGTCTTTCTACTTATTCCCTGTTAATGGTGAATGACATCTTCAAACCTCCTAGAAAACAGAGTGGAACCCTGTTTTCTAAATTTAATTATGGAGTTTGAAACGTGATGAACCACCTGATTTCACCGATAGTGAATCAACGACTTATTTTTTTTATGCTACTTATCTCGGGATTGCTGATGCTTAGTCCCGAAGTAATGGCACACGGTGTTGCCGAAGGCGACAAGGGTTATATTCAGGAAATAAGCGGGGTAAATATCATTCCGTTTATTTACCTGGGTGCCAAGCACATGGTCACAGGGTATGACCACCTTCTGTTTCTGGTTGGCCTTATTTTTTTCCTATACCGACTGAAGGATATCGGCCTATATGTCAGCCTGTTTGCTATCGGCCACTCAATTACCATGCTGGTTGGTGTTTATTACAACATCAGTATGAATGCCTACATTATCGATGCCATCATTGGCTTTTCGATTGTGTACAAGGCACTGGACAACATGGGCGCGTATCAGCGCTGGTTTGGAGTCCAGCCCAACACCAAGATTGCCACCCA
>JASLIR010000489.1 GCA_030152125.1 Alkanindiges sp. | reverse complement strand
TGGCCTGAAAGGCTGCCAGATCCTGCGCATGCTGCAAGGCCTGCAACGTAGAAAGATGCGTCAGCTTGTCCAGATGTGGTGCCACAAACTGTTTAATCAGCCGTTTTACCATCAGGCGGCTGTATACCTGATGCGCCTTGCTAAAGGCTTCATCGGTGTTGTAACCGGGGCAATAGGCAAATGCGGCCTTTATTTTGGACTTGCTGCCCTCTTCACCCAAGTAACGGATCAGCAAACCAGAACCCGCAGAAGAGCCAATACCATACAGCATGGCTTGCGGAAACTGCTGCTGGATGACTGCCAGTTGTTCCCGTAAGTCATCGGTTGAGCCCAGAATATTGATTTTTGGCACGGTTAAGGGTAAATCGGCATGCCCACGCCTTAAACACAGCACCACGCGCCAGCCGGTATGCAGTTGGATGTCCTGCACCAGTTCGCTCATGCTTTCCGGTGTACCGGTAATGGTATGCATCACCACCACGGTAGGCACATGCGGTGGCAGATGATAACCCGCCCATACCAGCGCCGTTTGCCCGCCATCACTCATGGTCAGTATGTCGGTGCGGTCATATTTAAAGTTAATGGTTTTCTTTTTGACTAAATCAAAAAACAGCATATGAAAATGCGTATTCGATAACCACGGCGTGGGGCGGTATTTTTCGTTTAACTGATGGATACGCTTAACAACGTGTTGCCCTAACCCTTTCGGCTGAAAATATAAAGTGGGTAATGCGGCGCCACTCAAGTCATCCACCAGGGACTGCAACAAGGGATGATATTTTGCTTTCAGTTTCTCAATATTGATCATATTCGGTACCTTCGCTATTCACTAGAAGTAATGCTCAGTTCCGTGTCGTCACGACAATTATTTGTGTTTAATCAGAGATCCACACTTCCAGATTACACCAACTTACATAAAAAGCAAAACAGGGATTTACCCCCTGTCTGCCATTCCAGCACGCTTATCAAGTCAGTGATTACAACCGGATGGCACCACGGATTCCCGCCAGCTTTTGGCCAGATTCATCCGCTTTTCAAGCAACGGTTAACGTTATTTTCCAACTGACTTTTAACCAACCTTAAAGCCGGCAATCTGGCTGGCAACCCGCTCGCCCATTTCCTTGCCCAGCGCTGCCAAGGCATTAAACGGACGGATCATCACTTCAAAGTCAACAATCTTGCCATCCTGATCAAAACGGATCATGTCGATACCTTTCAGGTCTTTACCATCCACGCTGGCACTAAATTCCAGTACCACCTCAAAACCATCCGCAGTTACAAATTCACGGTGGTAGGTAAAATCCTTAAAAATAGTAATCACGGTTTTTAAAATCAGGCCTACCGCCAGCGAACCGGCATAGGGGCGATGCGCCATCGGTGATTTAAATACCACCTGCTCATGCAGCAATTCGGCCAGCACCGCGGTATCACCACTCACAATCATCTGGTGCCATTTGTCCAGTGCGGCTTGAACCACAGGATTTACATTCAATGACATAGCATTACTCCCTTAATATTTCAGATTCATTGCTTAACCCATAAATTCATGCTTTTGGCAATAATGCCCAGCATGATTTCATCGGTACCACCGGCAATCGAGGACACCCGGGTATCCCGGTACAGCTGTGATGCCGGGTTATCCCACATAAAGCCCATACCACCCCAGTACTGCAGGCAGCTGTCTGTGACTTCACGCAGCAAACGCCCTGCCTTTAGCTTGGCCATGGAAGTCAGGGTAGACACATCCTGCCCTGCAATCAGCAACTCACAGGCCTGATAGGTCAGCGCCCGCAATGCTGCAATTTCGGTTGCCAGTTCGGCAAAACGGAAATGGATATACTGGTTATTAATCAGTGGCTGACCAAAGGTACTGCGCTCGCGGGTATATTGAATGGTTTGTTCCAGGCAGCTATCCAGCGCACCAAGGGCATTGGCACAAATCCACAGGCGTTCTTCCTGAAACTGCATCATCTGCATGGCAAAGCCAGCACCTTCCCTGCCAATCAGGTAACGCTGCGGCACCCGCACATCATCTAAAAACACCTGCACGGTATTGGTGGCATGCATGCCCAGCTTGTGCAGCGGCTCGGAAAAACTGATGCCGTCCGTTTTGGCCGGCACAATAATCAGTGATTTGTTGGCATGTGGTTTATCACTGGAAGTATTGGCTAACAGGCAGAAAAAATCGGCCTGCCCGCCGTTGGTAATCCACATTTTTGTGCCGTTGATGATGTAATCATCGCCATCTTTAATGGCCGTAGTTTTAATGGCCGCCACATCGGAACCTGCATGTGGCTCGGACACGGCAATCGCGCCTACATACTCACCACGGATAGCCGGTGCCAGAAACTCGTCACGCAGGGCTTTGCTGCCAAAGCGTGCCAGTGCCGGGGTAGCCATATCGGTCTGTACGCCGGTTGCCATGGCAACCCCACCGGCAATGGCACGGCCCAGCTCTTCTGCCACCACCAGATTATAGGAATAATCCAGCCCCAGACCGCCATTTTCTTCCGGCTTGCAAATGCCTAACAGGCCAAGCTCGCCCATCTTTTTAAATACAGCATGAATAGGAAACTGCCCGGCCTTGTCCCAGTCCAGAATGTAAGGATTAATCTCCTGTTCCACAAACTGGCGGGCGGTACGGCGTAATGCCTCATGTTCCGTAGTGAATTGCATGTGTAATCCTTGCTGCAAACAGGAAAAGGGCATCTCTTGATTCTGCGAACCTCACTCTAACCCTCTTTCTACCAGAGGAAGAAGGAGGGTATGAGGGTTGGCGTTAATTCCGATGCACGCTCTTCCTAGCGGTGCATTAAATGGACAGTGCCAACTCGGTACCATTTAAAATGGCACGCTTGGCATCCAGTTCACCGGCTTCCTTGGCCCCACCAATCAGGTGGGTAGAAATACCGCTGGCCTGCAACTCATCATACATGGCACGCAACGGCTCCTGACCTGCACAAATCACCACATGGTCAACATCCAGTACCTTCAGCTCGTCGCCAATACGGATATGCAGGCCTTCATCGCTTACTTTTTCATAGCTGGCACCGGCAATCATGTTCACATTGCGCTGCTTCAGGCCGGCACGGTGTACCCAACCGGTCGTTTTGCCCAGGTTAGCGCCTACTGCGCTATTTTTACGCTGCAACAGGATCACATCACGTGGGCTTTGCTCCACATCCGGCGCAATCAGGCCACCACGGTTGGTGTAATCACGGTCAATACCCCACTCGGCAAAGAACTTCTTCGGATTTTTGGAACCACTTTCACCTTCATGGGTCAGGTATTCGGCCACGTCAAAACCAATACCACCAGCACCTACCACAGCCACACGCTTACCTACATGCTTCTTGTCGCGTAGTACCTCGATGTAGTTCAGTACTTTAGGGTGATCAATACCTTCAATATCCAGTTGACGCGGGGTTACACCAGTAGCCAGTACCACCTCATCAAAGCCGCCCTGTTTCAGCAGTTCCAAGTCAACGTACTGGCCCAGCTTTAACTCAACAGTGCTCAGTTCCAGCTGGCGCTTGAAATAACGCAAAGTTTCATAAAACTCTTCCTTGCCGGGAATCTGCTTGGCAATGTTGAACTGGCCACCAATCTGTTCAGCCGCATCAAACAGGGTCACCTGGTGACCACGTTTGGCTGCGGTGGTGGCAAAGGCCAAGCCAGCAGGCCCCGCACCAACCACCGCAACCTTTTTCACTTTTTCCAGTGTCTTGGGTGTTAATACAGTTTCATGACAGGCATACGGGTTTACCAGGCAACTGGTCAGCTTCATGGAGAAGATGTGATCCAGACAGGCCTGATTACAACCGATACAGGTATTAATTTCATCCGCGCGGTTTTCAGCGGCTTTATGCATAAAATGGGAATCCGCCAGGAAAGGGCGCGCCATGGACACCATGTCAGCATCGCCATCGGCCAGCACCTGCTCTGCCACTTCCGGCGAGTTAATACGGTTGGTGGTAATGAGCGGGATATTCACATGGCCTTTCAGCTTTTTAGTCACCCAGGTAAAGGCAGCACGTGGCACCTTGGTGGCAATGGTGGGTACACGCGCTTCGTGCCAGCCAATGCCGGTATTAATAATGGTCGCGCCAGCCGCTTCAATTTCCTTGGCCAGATGAATCACTTCATCAAAATCAGAACCACCTTCCACCAGGTCCAGCATGGACAGGCGATAAATAATAATAAAATTCGGGCCAACGGCAGCACGGATGCGTTTTACAATTTCAATGGGGAAACGGATACGGTTTTCGTAGCTGCCGCCCCAGCTGTCAGTACGGCGGTTGGTACGTGCGGCAATAAACTGGTTAATCAGGTAGCCTTCGGACCCCATCACTTCCACACCGTCGTAACCGGCATACTGCGCCATGGCCGCACAGTTGGCAAAGTCGGCAATGGTGCGCTCAATGTCGGCTTCCGACAGTTCCTGCGGCACAAAGGGATTAATCGGCGCCTTGATGGCACTGGGCGCTACCGACGCCGGGCTGTAGGCATAACGGCCAGTATGCAGGATTTGCAGGGCAATCTTGCCACCTTCGGCATGTACGGCATCCGTCACCATGCGGTGATGCTCGGCTTCTTCCTTATTACTTAAATAACCGCCGCCCTGAAATACCGCACCTTCCGGGTTTGGCGCCACACCACCTGTCACAATCAGCGCCACCCCGCCACGTGCACGCTCGGCATAAAAGGCCGCCATACGCTCGTGCCCTTGCGGCATTTCTTCCAGGCCAAGGTGCATGGAGCCCATTAAAGAGCGGTTGCGCAAGGTGGTAAACCCTAAATCCAGAGGGGCTAACAGGTGGGGATAAGCTGCTGACATGGCGATTCCTGATATTTATGCTGGCGGTTATTGCTGGCGTTTAGTCCAGAACAGTGCCCAGAACAATTGGCTTTGTCGGTAAAGCGTGCACACTATGCACTTTGTTGCATAGATTTATAATGGATCTTTTTTTATTATGCAACTAGTTGCATAAAAATATTTTGTGTCTATTTTTGTTATACTGCACGCATCCTTTGGAGAACAGCATGTCCCTTGCCCACGCCCTACTTACCTCGTTGCTGGAAAAACCCAGCTCTGGCTATGATTTAGCGCGGCGCTTCGACAAATCCCTGGGCTTTTTCTGGAGTGCCACCCACCAGCAGATTTACCGTGAATTAAAACGCATGGAACAAGCCGGCTGGATTGACTCCGAAGCCGCTGAAGATGCCGGCAAAACCAAAAAGCGCACCTATAGCGTGCTGGCTGCCGGACGCAAGGAACTGGAAGCATGGGTACAGGTGCCATCGGAACCGCATGTGCTACGTGACGAAGCCATGGTACGCCTGCGTGCAGAAGCTATTCTGGGCCCACTGGGCATGCTGCGAGAAATGCAGCGCCATCTGGCTTTTCATCAGGAGCGCCTGCAAACCTACCTGGGCATTGCCCAGCGTGACTTATCACATCCACAGCACGCCAGCCGCGAACGCCAGATTCAGCACCGCATTTTGCAGCTGGGCATTGATACCGAACAAACCTGGATTAAATGGACACAGGAAACCCTGGATTTACTGCAGCAGCTTGACCAACAACATGAAGAACATAACGAAAAAAATGACTAAGCCACTATTAACCCAACTAACATTAACACTGCTGACTGGCTTTAGCCTGTTACTCAGCGCCTGTGCTTCCTCCCGCATCGACTACCAGCGCGACATGCAGCATTATATTGGCCGCAGCACAACCGAGCTGACACATGGGCTGGGCAAAGCCGAACAGCAATATGAGCAGGATGGCACAACCATTCTGGTATTCCGTCCCATTAGTTACCCGGTTCCCATGCCTATTCCCGCTACCTATGTTTCTGGCAGCAGTGGTATCAGTATGCCCCTGTCACGCGCCAACAGCATGTCCTACAACCCGGACCAGAGAATGTATGCCAACTGCAGGGTAGCGTTTAGTATTAAGGACCATATTGTACAGTCGTGGACTGCCAAAGGCCGTGAATGCCCCAAGTCGATGCTGCAACGTTGATATGCTTAATAAAGCAAGGGCCTACACAGCACAATACAGTTATTGAGTGCCGGCCCTCACTGGTTCATGCTTCATGTGTCATCCCCTGTTAAAAAGAGCAGTCACATGAACAGCCGTGTTTTAGCGCCTTGCCTGAAAATACTAATGCTGGCCATGTTGCCACTAGCGGCATGCAGCACTGTGGGTATCGATTACCAGCGCGACCTGCAAAGTTATGTGGGTGATA
Source organism: Alkanindiges sp. (assembly GCA_030152125.1). GTDB lineage: Bacteria > Pseudomonadota > Gammaproteobacteria > Pseudomonadales > Moraxellaceae > JASLIR01. The sequence continues at coordinate 9,929 of JASLIR010000489.1, read as the reverse complement.
CAGAATTAGCACTCAGCAAAAGGTTAGGGCTGGCAGAAGAACGCATTGAGCAACAAGGGGAAACCATTCTGGTGTACCGGCCTTTTTCCTATCAGGTTCCCTTAGGGGTTCCTACTCCCATTACATCCGGTAATCCGGAGGTCAGGACTTCCCTGCCACAGGCTAACAGTCATACGCCTGCATCCGGCCAGAAACTCTATACCAACTGCCGCGTATCTTTTCATCTCAGGGATGGCATTATTCGTACATGGAAAGCCCAGGGACCGGAATGCCCGCAATCGCTGCTGAATCGTTAACCCTATAAAAAATATAAAATACCTGCTGTTCCGGCTAAACAGAAATGCATATCTGTAACCTTCGGATGCAATAATTTTAACAAAGAACCAATCTGTTTAAACGATTGGATGATTTGGTGAGCAAAGACTAGGCTTAAATAAAATAAAAGCAGGTGTAAAAAATGAAACTATTATTCAATGTGCTATGTGTGACTTTCATTGCAGGATGTGCATCAACCGCAAGTAATAGCTCGCTGGATATGCAGAAATACGTAGGACTCCCGGCGAGTGAACTGGTTAAACAACTGGGAAGTGCCGAAATTAATTATACCGATGATCAGCAAACCACCCTGAGCTATAGCCCGATTGTTACCGAAATACCCATAGCAACCACAGAAACCAGAGTACCTACTGGAGGTTATGGTGCTGGTGCTGGCCCCGTCAATCTTAGCCTAAAATCACCCACACTTCTCCGTAAGGTGTATGCAGACTGTCAGGTTCATTTTAGTGTGAAAAATCAAATCGTGCAGTCATGGAAAGCCCAGGGGCAGGACTGTCCAGCATCCCTATTAAATCGTCAGGTTTCCCAGCCTTAACACAGCAATATTCTCTGCCACAAAAAAAGCATTCTTTAGAATGCTTTTTATGGAAAATACGCCATATACCCAGACAAGCTGACAGGCTATCGCTTATGGCTTAATACTGTCGCCATAGTAAATATCGGCATCGTTATCTTCGCCACCGTCCTTGCCATCGCCACCAAAGGAATACAAATCAAACGGACGGCCATTGCTACCCGGGGATACATACTGGAAATCGTTATCCCAGCCATCCTTAATGTTGCCACCCTTGATGTAACCACCCTGTGGCCAGTTTTTGGCACTGGCTGGCTGGTGAATCAGGGCATCCAGGCCTTCCTGAGTGCTTGGGTAACGGTTATTGTCCATCTTAAACTGATCCAGCTCGCCAGCGAGGGCCTGCATGGAAATTTTGGTGGTTTTAATCTTGGATGTATCCACCTTGCCCATTACACTGGGGACTACCAATGCTGCCAGTACCCCCAGAATAACAATTACTGCCATTACTTCAATCAGGGTAAAGCCTTGCTGGCGTGCTACAGTCGCCATGTTGTAGGATTTTTTCATCTGTTCCGTGTTCCGCAATTTATCAATTAAGCAATCAATCAAAAATTATAACCAAAGCACATGTCAATACGGTGATAAAACCGTGTACAAATTGTTCACGTCATACAGGCTTATACCAGATTATTCATGTTCACAATTGGCAACATCACTGCCATCACAATCATCAGCACAATACCGGCCATAAAAATCAGCATAAATGGTTCCAGCAGGGCCAGCAGCGTACCAATAAGCGTGGTCACTTCACGGTCCTGCATCACCGCTGCACGTGCCAGCATGTTATCCAGTTCCCCGGATGCCTCGCCACTACGGATCATTTGTACCATCATGGGTGGAAAATAACCACTGCGTTCCAGTTGGGTTGCCAGATTACCGCCTTCCGTCACTTTCACCGCCGCATTTTCAATCGCATCCCGGATCAGCCAGTTACTGGATACGGCCGCGCCAATATGCAGGGCTTCTACCAGAGGCACACCGGACTGAGTCAAAATGGACAGGGTACTGGCAAAACGTGCCGAGTTGATACCGCGGCTGAGCTTGGCAAACAGTGGCAGCCTAAGCGTTAGGCGGTCTATGCTGTAGCGGCCTGCTTCAGTACGTGCAAAACGTACAAACAGCACTACCAGCGCTATTGTCCCGATAATCATGGCTGGCCAGAAATTACGGATAAAATCGCTGGCTACCATCATGCCACGCGTCAGCAGTGGCAAAGCCTGATCCGAATTGGCAAACACCTTGACAATATCCGGCACCACATAGGTCATTAGCCCCATAATGATGAGGAAGGACATCAGCATCAGCACAATCGGGTAAATCATGGCACCCTGAATTTTCTTCTGCATGGCAAAGCGGTTTTCGGTGTAATCGGCCAGCTGGTTTAAAATAAGGTCCAGATGGCCCGATTTTTCACCGGCAGCAATCGTGGCAATATACAAGGGCGGAAACTTGCCGGCCTGACGCAAGGCATTGGCCAATGAATGGCCTTCCAGCACCTTGGAGCGCACCGACAGCAACAGGCTTTGCACATGGCCTTTTTCACTTTGTTTGGCGACCGAGCGCAAGGCTTCTTCCAGCGGAATACTGGCAGCAATCAGCACCGACAGCTGGCGGGTAAGCAAGGCCAGATCATAGGCACTAATACTTTTCTGAAACCAGCCCTGTGCCGATTCGGAAGTTTTAGCTTCCTCTACCGGCTCCACCTGAACCGGCATCCAGTCCTTGTCGCGCAACTGTTGGCGAATCTGCCGCGCAGAGTCTGCCTCCAGCACGCCTTTATGTTGCTTACCTGCGTTGTCTACAGCGATAAATTGATATGCAGGCATTCCCTTTACTCAATGACCCGGTGATGAAGTTACAGCAAAGCTACTTACAAAAAGCCTCGCTGGATTATCGGTGCTTTACTGGCAAATAGAAAGTACCGCCACACAGAAAAACTGTTTGCAATTTGCAGTTAAAAACTGCAACACCAACCAATAAAACACGCACTGATACTTTATAAACAGCCAGTTGCTCTTTATCGCGTCAAATAATGACGCAAGCATGACAATAACTTGTATTTTTGCTTTGATTTCGCCACATTATAGTTAGAACCGACATAAAGCAAGCTGTACCCATGCTAAGGACGCCCTGATTGAATCAACACAGTGCCGATTTGTTTACACAGGATAGCGACCCGCTACCACAAACACAGACACTGCCTGCGCAGCGTATTGTGCGCGTTGCCTTGCCTGTACCACTGTTTGATTTATTTGACTATATGGTGCCCGCACACTGGCCAAAGCATAACTTGCAATATAAGGGCTGCCGGGTACGCGTACCCTTTGGGCACCGCGAGCTGATTGGCATTTATATGGGCGATGCCGAGCATGCCGATGTGGCCGCAGACAAACTGAAAAGCCTGCATGAAGTGCTGGACCAGCAACCGGTACTACCGGAAAACATTATCAAACTGCTCAGCTGGGCCGCACACTACTACCATTACCCGATTGGCGAGGTGATTAGTGCGGGCCTGCCTACGCTGCTGCGTCAGGGTCGCCCGATTGATATTCTGGCGCATTACTGGCGCCTTAGCCCGCATGCAGACCGTGAGGCCTTAAAACGCGCCCCCAAACAGGTTGAAATATTTGACCTGCTGCACATGCATGGTGAACGTGGCGCACCGGAAAGCAGCCTGTATATGATGGGTGCCAGCAAAAAGCAGTTGCAGCAACTGGAAAGCAAGGGACTGGCTGAATGTACGCTGCGCGAAATTGAGCATATCACCCACCCCATGAAGCTGGCAGAGTTGCCACTGGCGGCCAACCCGGAACAGCAACATGCCATTGCGCAAATCCGCAAGCAGCTGGGGCAGTTTAAAGGCATTTTGCTGGATGGCCTGACCGGCAGCGGCAAAACCGAAGTATATTTACAGGCCATGCAAAGCGTACTGGAAAAAAACCAGCAGGTACTGGTACTGGTGCCGGAAATTGGCCTCACCCCGCAAACGCTGGATCGCTTCAAGTCACGCTTCCAGTGCGACATTGTGGCCATGCACTCCAACCTGACCGATGTGTCACGCCTGCATGCCTGGCAAAACGCACAAACTGGTAAAGCCCTGATTGTGATTGGCACCCGCTCCGCTGTGTTTACTCCCATGCCCAACCTGGGCCTGATTATTATTGATGAAGAGCACGACCTGTCCTATAAACAACAGGATACCTTCCGCTATCACGCGCGTGATGTTGCCCTGTTGCGTGGTCAGCAGGATGCCTGCCCTGTGGTGCTGGGTTCCGCCACCCCATCCATGGAAAGCCTGCATCTGGTACAGGAACAAAAACTGATGCACCTGCAACTGACCAAACGGGCTGGCCAGGCGGCTTTATCCAATATTCAACTGATTGACCTGCGCACGCAAAAACGCGAACATGGCTTAAGCGGTGACCTGATTCATGCCATCAAGCAGCGCCTGCAACGGCACGAACAGGTACTGGTATTTTTAAACCGCCGTGGTTATTCACCCATCTTGCTGTGTTCGCAGTGTGGCTGGCAGGCGGACTGCCCACGCTGTGATGCCCACCTGACTTTTCACCAGCAGCCACGCAGCCATTTGCATTGCCACCACTGTAGCTTCCAAAGCCGCCTGCCGGATAGCTGCCCGGCCTGCAACCATAAGCAGCTTAGCCCAACGGGGGTAGGTACGGCCCGGGTAGAAGAAGGCTTAAAGCTGCTGTTCCCGGAAACCGATATCCTGCGGGTGGACCGCGACAGTACCAGCCGCGTAGGTAGCTGGGAACGTATTTATGAACGTGCGCATCAGGATAAGCCGGCCATTTTGCTGGGCACCCAGATGCTGGCCAAAGGCCATCACTTCCCGCATGTCACGCTGGCCGCCATTCTGGATATTGATGGTGGCTTTTTAAGTGCCGACTTCCGCGCGCCGGAACGCACCGCACAGCTGGTACTGCAAGTGGCTGGGCGTGCCGGACGCGGGCAAAAAGCCGGTAATGTTTTAATTCAGACATTTAAACCGGACAATGCCTTTCTGCAACTGCTAATCCATGAAGGCTATCCCGCTTTTGCCAAAGCCACCTTGCAGGAACGCCGCATGGCCCTGCTGCCGCCTTTCCGCCATGCAGCACTTATCCGTGCCGAATCGGTAAAAAGCGAAAATACCATGCAGTTTTTGCAGCATATCCTTAGCCTGTTGTATACACAGGAACAGGCGAGCCAGTTGGAAGTATGGGGGCCTATTCCCGCCCCCATGGAAAAACGTGCCGGGGTGTTCCGCGCGCATGCCCTGATTTTATGCAAGGATCGCCGCCTGCTGCATCAGCTGCTGCAAGGCTGGTGGCGAACTGTCTGGCAACTACCGGAACGCCGTGGCATCCGCTGCTCGCTGGATATAGACCCACAGGAATTAAGCTAGTACCCGCCTGCTTTAACCACCCGCACTGCCTATCGTTTAAACAGCTAAAAATACGCGCTGTAACACATACTTATCTGCACATGCGTTATGCTCGGGTGGAATAAGCAATGCATATCATACCCCGATGGTATAGCCCAGCCACACTGGAACAGTTTGTATGTCCCTACTATTTCAAATTACTATTTTTCTTGCTGCGGTGCTGGTGCTGGTACCCCTTGGCAAACGTTTTGGCCTGGCAACCGTACTGGGCTACCTGATTACCGGCACCATCCTAGGCCCCAGTGTACTGAACATTGCCAACGACCCCGAAGCCATCATGGAGCTGGCAGAATACGGCATTATCATGCTGATGTTCATGATTGGCCTGGAACTGCGTCCGCAGCGCCTGTGGGAACTGCGCCGCTCGATTTTTATGATGGGCAGCCTGCAGGTAGGCATTACCGGCGTGGTGCTAATGGTGTTGGTCTGGCTGCTGTTCCGGCAATCCTTTGCCGCCAGCCTGGTCATCGGTTTTGGCCTAGCACTCTCTTCCACCGCCTTTGTACTGCAACTGCTTTCTGAAAAAAAACAGCTGGTCAGTACACATGGGCGGCAGGCGTTTTCCATTTTACTGTTTCAGGACATGGCGGTTATTCCCCTGTTAGCTATTTTGCCGCTGCTAAGCGGGCAGGATACCGCCCATCATGGGGTGGCCTATTTTGCAGCGGTAGTAGCTACCTTCTCGGGCCTGTTCCTGTTTAGCCGCTATGTGATGCGCCCCTTATTTCGTTTTATTGCTACCAGCGGTGCATCGGAACTCCTCACCGCCATGGCCCTGTTTATTGTGCTGGTGGTGGTCATCCTGATGGATGCACTGGAGATCAGCACCACACTGGGGGCCTTTTTGACCGGGGTACTGCTGGCAGACTCGGAATACCGGCATGAACTGGAAGCCGGTATACAGCCCTTTAAGGGCCTGTTGCTGGGCCTGTTTTTTATGACCGTGGGTATGGGCATCCAGTTGCACCTGTTTGTAGATATGCCATTACTGATTATTGGTGGTGCCATTGGCCTGATGCTGGTCAAATTCCTGGTATTAATGGCTATTTCGCGACTAAGTGGTTATCGCTGGCCTACCAGTGTGCGCATTGGCGTGGCTATTGCCCAGGGTGGTGAATTTGCCTTTGTGCTATTTAGCCTTGCCAACCAGCAACATATCCTCAGTGATAATCTGGTTAATACGCTGACACTGAAAGTCACCCTGTCGATGGTGCTTACCCCGCTGGCTTTTTATATACTGGAAAAATGGGGTGAGCCACTGTTTGCCAAAAGCCAGCCTGAGCGCAAGTTTGACCAGATTCCCAGCCACCAGCACACCGTCATCATTTCCGGCTTTGGCCGTATCGGGCAAATTGTAGGCCGCCTGCTGCGCCTGCATAACATTGAATTTACAGCGATTGATAAAAACGTCAACCAGGTGGACTTTGTACGCAAGTTTGGTAATGCAGTTTATTATGGCGACCCGCGCAACCCGGACATTCTGCGTGCAGCGGGGATTGAACACACCAAACTGTTTGTAATGGCCATGGATGATGTAGACGAATCCATCAGTGTGGCAAAATATATTATGCGTACCTACCCACATGTAAAAATTCTGGCGCGTGCGCGGGATCGCCAGCATGTATATCGCCTGCGTGAGATTGGTGTGGAGCATATCTGGCGCGAAACTTATTTATCCGCACTGGGCATGTCCTACGAAGCGCTGGTAAGCCTGGGAATTGACAAGCAAACCGCCTATAAGGATATTGAAACTTTCCGCGACTATGACGAAGAACTGTTACGCCGCCAGCAAACCATTTATACCGATGAGCAGCAATTGATTGAAATGAACCGTGCTGCTATTACTGAACTGGAAAGCCTGTTTGACAGCGATATGCAAAGTGGCCAGCGTAAAATGGATGTTAATTTAAAACGCGGTTTAAATGACGAGCATTAAATTAAAAAGCAAAAGCGCAAGATATCTTGCGCCTTTGCCTGCATCCACAGACTGATTATTCAGCCAAATGACTTTCCTTGGCTAAGGAACGATCATGAACTACCTGCCTGTCATGCCAGCGTTGCTCACTGCGCATCAGCAACACCGCACCAGTGCCCAGCAACAAAAAGCCCCATGTTAAGGGAACCAGCGTACCGTCATATAGTTGGCCAATCACAGTGGCCAGGCATAAGGACAAAATGGAGGAAGACGCCCCGATAATGGCAGAAGCCATGCCTGCCACATGCCCCATCGGCTCCATGGCCATTGCATTCATGTTGCCAAACATCATGCCAAAAAAGAAAAATAGCGGCATGGCAAACAGCATAAACATCCACAACTGCACCACCACACCAGCATACTGCACTGCCAGAAACAGCACGGACGACGCAGCCACACCCGTCATACAGCCAATACAGATACGGCGCATGCCAAAGCGCACCACAAAGCGGGAGTTAACAAAGGAAGCAACGCCCATTAAAAAAGCCAGCACTGCAAAGCACAGGCTAAACACCTGCCCGGACTGACCAAACTGCTGCATAAAAATCTGCTGCGCGTTGCTGATATAGGCAATCAAACCACCAAAGCACAAGCCCATACACAACAGGTAACTCATGGTGGTGCGGTTGCTCACCACCTCTTTAAAGCCATGTGCAAATGCACCCAGCTTAAGTGGAATACGGTTTTCTACCGCCAGGGTTTCATCCAGCCGGATAGCAATCCAGCCACCCACCAACAGGGCATAGGCAATGTACAGCACAAAAATATCACGCCAGCCGGTCAGCGAAATAATCACCTGCCCAATGCCGGGTGCTATGGCGGGCGCCACCATAAACACCATCATGATCACCGACATCACCTTGGCCATGGCGGCACCGCTATATTTGTCACGTACTACCGAAATAGAGGCAACATACGGACCGGATACACCCAGCCCCTGAATAAAGCGCCCCAGCAGGAACAGCTCAAAGCTATCCGTCAGATAGCACAACAGGCTGCCAATAAAATAAATGAAGATACCGGCAAACAGGATGCGCTTGCGGCCAATCGCATCCGACAATGGCCCGGCAATCAGTTGACCAATGGTCATCCCGGCAAAAATACAGGTAATTACCCATTGTACCTGATTGGCATTGTCTACCTTGAAGGCATCACCAATCAGGCCCAGTGCAGGCAGTGTGGCATCAATGGAAAAAGACACCACCGACATCAATAGCGCCATGAGCAGCGCAAATTCTTTGGAATGAATTGCCGACATATTGTTCTCAACCGTTTAGTTTGACACTTTATACAGCGTCTATTTTTAATGCAAAAGACAAAATAGCTGTGCAAGCTCCGCAGAGTAACAGTTTCACACCTGAAAAAGCAGGCGAATTTATTGCATCATCTTTAAACAGCATCATGCCCCTCATCCTCTTCAACAGCCTTAACTGGTTTGAATAAACCGTTTAAATGGCTCGCTTGAATTTCCGGGAAAGACCGCCATATAAAAGGCTAACTGGAGAAATAGACATGACCGATATCCGTCAGCGTTTTTTTATTGAACACAGCCCGGTACGTGGCGAAGTGGTTCATCTGGATAATGCCCTGCAAACCATATTAAAACAACGCGATTACCCGCGTGCCATTGCCCTGTTACTGGGTGAAATGCTGGTTGGCAGCAGCCTTTTAGCCAGCACCCTTAAAATTAAGGGACGCCTCAGCCTGCAGGTTCAGGGTACAGGCTCGTTAAAATGGGCTATGGCAGAATGCAGCCATACTGGAGAAATTCGCGCCCTGGCAGAATGGCAACCGGACGAGCTGTTTGACGAGGCTGAAAATGCTAATACGGCTTTAGGCAGCCTGAAAGAAGGTGTACTGTTTATTAACATTGAGCCGGAACAGGGCGAACGCTATCAGGGCATTGTGCCCTTGGAGCACGATAACCTGTCGGACTGCCTGACCCAGTATTACGATTTATCGGCGCAAATCCCCACTCGCCTGAACATCGCCAGCAATCACAAAAAGGCTGGGGGCCTGTTAATTCAGCTATTGCCACGCAATGAAGATGAACAGGCCGAAGTTGATACGGACTTATGGCCACGCCTGACCGCACTGACGGATACCCTGCAGCCGGATGAACTGGTAAGCCTGGAATCCACAGAGATTTTGTATCGCCTTTACAATGAGGAAGAAGTGCGCCTGCCGGCGCAGGATCACCTGAAATTTGGCTGTACCTGCTCACGTGAGCGTTGTGAAGAAGCCCTGCTGCAAGTTGGTGTCGCCACTGTGCAGGAACTGCTGGCCGAAGAAGATGAAATCAAGATGGACTGCCAGTTCTGCAATACCCAGTACCGCTTTGGGCCGGAACAGGCGCTTGGCCTGTTTGGCTTGCATGTCAGCTAGGCTTTTTTAAATCCGCCGCATGGCCTTGTTATCCGCCAGCAGATACGCTGTCCTGATAACAAGGCCATTTTATTTTCAGCCCGGCTGATGCGACACTAGCTTTTTTTAAGGTAAACCAGCACTCCAAAAATAACAATCATGATCAATAGTTTCGTTACCGGATCAATAATACCGAACCTTTTGGGCGGAACAGCGTCCTTTATTTGCTG
>JASLIR010000425.1 GCA_030152125.1 Alkanindiges sp. | reverse complement strand
TACATATCAGTAAAAATTACCAACACACCACTAAACCATATAAAAAACAGCGCCAGCAGAAAACATTTTTTGCTACTATTCCATGCCTGTATTTCCTAAAGTCTTCCACAAAACATTAAGACTTCAAAATTTTGTTTATTTTTGATTTATAAAGGATATCGCTATCTTGAGCCAAGATAAATCAGGCATTGATTTCAGCTCCCACACGCCCATGATGCAGCAATTCCTGAAAGTAAAACAGGAATACCCGCATGCCCTGTTGTTTTACCGTATGGGCGATTTTTATGAGCTATTTTTTGATGATGCCTACCGCGCGGTAAAACTACTGGGGATTACCCTTACCCACCGCGGCAAAAGTAATGGCGAACCTATTCCCATGGCTGGCGTGCCTTACCATGCTGCCGAAGGCTATCTGGCACGCCTGGTTAAGGCAGGAGAAACAGTTGCCATTTGCGAACAGGTTGGTGAAGTTACTGGTAAAGGTCCTGTGGACCGTCAGGTGGTGCGGATTTTAACGCCAGGTACCTTAACTGATGATGCCCTGCTACCCAGCCACCAGACTGCCCGTTTGGTTGCCCTTTCCACACATCAGGAACAGATAGGTATTGCAACACTGGAACTCAGCTCTGGCCAGTTTATTGTACAACAACAAAAATACGATGCCCTAAAGCTGTCCATTGAACTGGCACGCTTGAACCCTGCAGAAATACTGGTAAATGAAGACTTATTTGAAACCGATATTTATCGCCAGCTAAAAGCCAATACAGATACCCCTATTACCAGGCGGCCGAATGTAGACTTTAATGGCAATAACGCCTACGAGGTATTATGCCGGCAGTTTCAGGTCAGCACACTGGCTGGGTTTGGAGTAGACCATCTGCCGTTAGCGCAAGCCGCCGCCGCCGCCCTGCTGCACTATGCCAGTGAAACCCAAAAGACCGCATTGCCGCACATCCAGCGTATCCGTGTGGAAAGCATGGATACCTTTATTGCGCTGGACCCGGTCACACGGCGTAACCTGGAAATTACCGAGCCTTTATTTGAGCACGGGACATCCTTGTTAAAACTGGTGGACCGCACACAAACCGCCATGGGTTCACGCCTGCTAGCCCGTCAACTGATGCAGCCCATGCGTGACACCAAGCTGCTGGAACAGCGTCTGGATGCCATTGATGATATTTTAAATGGCTATCACGAAGAAACCGTGCGCGTTGCCTTGTCTGGCGTGGGTGATGTAGAGCGTGTGCTGGGCCGTGTGGCCTTGGGTACTGCCCGCCCGCGCGATCTGGTGTTACTGCGCCAAGCCTGTGGTCAGTTGCCGTTTATTCATCATGCCATTAAGCCTGCACTGCATGACAACAGTGTGTTACTCAACCAGCTTGGGGATCAGCTTGGCGTGTTCTCACATGTGCATCAACTACTGGCTAAGGCTATTGTTGAAACCCCGCCCATCTTGCTGCGTGATGGTGGTGTGATTGCCGAGGGCTTTGATGCCGAGCTGGATGAGCTACGCCAGATTCGCGATAACGCCAACCAGTTTCTGCTGGACATGGAAATTCGCGAGCGTGAGCTTACTGGCATCGCCACCCTAAAAATTGGCTATAACCGGGTAAGCGGCTATTTTATTGAGCTGACACGTGCACAAAGTGAATCCGCCCCAGCCCATTTTATCCGGCGTCAGACCTTAAAAAATGTGGAACGCTACATTACCCCGGAGCTTAAAACCTTTGAAGACAAAGTACTGTCCAGCGAGTCGCGCGCCTTAAACCGTGAAAAACAGTTGTTTGAACAACTGTTAGGACAATTGCGTGATGATCTGTCCGCCCTGCAAAACATGAGCATGGCGGTAGCCGATCTGGATGTGTTGAGTAACTGGGCAGCCCAGGCACGTAACCGCCAGTGGAAACGCCCTGCTTATGACACCGAAACCGTTATTGACATTCAGGGCGGCCGTCATCCTGTGGTGGAATCGCTGATCAAAAGCTCCTTCACCCCCAATGATGTGGCACTGAATGAGCGTCACCGTCTGGCACTGGTGACCGGCCCCAACATGGGCGGTAAATCCACCTACATGCGCCAGACAGCACTGATCTGCATATTGGCTTATTGCGGCAGCTTTGTGCCTGCTAAAGCTGCAAGGCTTGGCCCGATTGACCGTATCTTTACCCGCATTGGCTCGGCGGATGACTTGTCCAGTGGCAAATCTACCTTTATGGTGGAAATGACCGAAACAGCGCAGATTTTGCACCATGCCAGCAGCCATTCGCTGGTGTTGATGGATGAAGTTGGCCGGGGTACCAGCACCTATGATGGCTTGTCACTGGCCTGGGCCTGCGTGCTGGATTTAGCCAAGCGCATTAAATGCCTATGCCTGTTTGCCACGCATTATTTTGAACTGACCGAACTGGGCCAGCAATCAGGTATCGACAACTACCATGTGGCGGCCAAGGAAGTAAATGGCGACCTGATTCTACTACACCAGGTTCATAAAGGGGCAGCCAATCAAAGCCATGGTTTACAGGTGGCCAAACTGGCCGGCATTCCAGCCAGTGTAATCAAGGAAGCACAGCAACGCCTGAAAATACTGGAAAAACAGCAGGGCAAGTTTATTGGCACGTCGCACCAGTCCGACCTGTTCGACTTTGACACCAATATGGATAGCCCGCAGGAAAAGCGTAGCGAAGCCGAAATACAGATTGTTGAAGTGGAAAAAGCCTCGCCTGCGCTTGATCTGCTAAAAGACCTGGAAGTGGATAACCTGACACCTCGTCAGGCACTGGACGCGTTGTACCAGCTTAAACAGATGCTGTAATGGCAGCTGCTAAGCCCTCTGCTTTGGGAGAGGGCTTTGTGATGACAGCTATTCAATCTGCTGCTCAATCTCAGTTTTACATATAAGCAATATAAATATTAAAAGCTATGAGCCATCAAAAAAATATATTAATTTAAAACACCAACAGCAAAAAAGAGTAATAAAAATGACCTATGTCGTCACTGAAAACTGTATTAAATGTAAATATCAGGATTGTGTCACCGTATGCCCGTGCGATGCCTTTTATGAGGGTGAAAACTTTCTGGTGATTAACCCGGATGAATGTGTGGATTGTGATTTATGCGTAGCGGAATGCCCGGCAGACGCCATCTTTTATGAGGATGATGTACCTAAGGAACAGATTGCCTTTATTGAAATAAATGCTGAAATGTCAAAGCTATGGCCAAATATCACCAGCATTGGTGAACAGCCGCATGACCGTGATGCATGGAATGGCAAGCCTGAGAAGTTGCAGTATTTAAAGCGTTAAATAAGCTGACTGGCATAGCCTAAACAAATGAAAAAATATGCCAGCCGCTTCAATCTTTTAGTCAGTATTGATTATTTTTTGAACCAATTTCCTGCTTAAGCGGGAATCTATATAAATAATATCAATAAAAGGAATTGTTAGTGGTGTACAAAAGCGCCTAAAATAGCCCCCAATGATGATCGTATAGATGTTTTAGGTAGCTGCCGCCATGACCTTTGTTGTCACCGAAAACTGTATTAAATGTAAATATCAGGATTGTGTTGAAGTATGTCCTGTGGACTGCTTTTATGAAGGTCCAAATTTTCTGGTAATCCACCCGGACGAGTGTATCGACTGTGCCCTGTGTGAACCGGAATGCCCTGCCAATGCCATTTTCTCTGAAGATGAACTGCCGGAAGGTCAGGAAGTGTTTATTGAGATTAATGCTGACCTGGCACAGAAATGGCCGAATATCACCCAAATTGGGGACCAACCGGAAGACCGTGAAGAATGGAATGGTAAGCCGGACAAGTTACAGTATTTAGAACGCTAAGCTTTTTAGTGCTGTTAAAAGCTTGCCAGTCACATGGCAGGCTTTTTTATTTTTGTCATGCGTGTAGTGTTTAATAATACTTACCAGATAAGATTTTCATCAACAAGCCCTACGCATTTGCATACAAAATACTGCAAGCAAACAGCATTGTAAGCCGCCACAGTTGTTACACTATAACACTCTATATTTCTTCTCAGGCCCGTTGTGGATGTTGTGCCAATGCTGAATTTACGCTGGATCGCTGTTATATGTCTGACTCCCCTATTGGGAAGCTGCATTAGCCCTGCGCTAAAAGCCCAAAAGCAGCAGCAACGCCAAAGTAAGCTGCTAGCTCCTGCCACGCAGGAAAAGAAACTGCAGGTGCAGCCTACACCACCAGCACAAATGACCATTGAGCTGAACCAGCACTGGAAACGCAGTGCACCGGACAGCTATGACCGCTGGTTAAAACAGGCAGACCACCAGGACGAGATGAATCGTTACCATAACTACCTGATCCGCCATGATGCCAGTAAAGCTGCGCCGATGTTTGAATTACTGCGTAGCGCCCGGGACTGGGAACGCTGTGGCCGTGAGCCCTATGCCGTACCCAGCCGCGAGTTATGGGACAACCTGTTGCCTACCCTGAAAGTATTGCAACGCCTGCAAAAAGAAAAGATTCTGGATGATATTGAAGTCACTTCGGTATACCGTGACCCGGATTTAAACCAGTGTGCCAATGGCAGCCCCGGCAGCAAGCATGTGCATAATGCCGCACTGGACTTTCGTATCGGCAGTGAAAACCCGACTGACATTAGTGAAATGGAAAAGATTGCCGACACTAAATACAAACTGTGCCAGTTTTGGCGCGATAATGGTGAAGCACTTAATTTAGGTTTGGGTGTATATGCCAGCGGACAGATTCATATTGATACGCAGGGCTATCGCACCTGGGGGCCGGACTTAACCCGTAACAGCTCAATTTGCCCGCCTTATTAAGAGGTCAGTTTAACAGGTCAGTAATGGCCTGTTTGATGCCTGCAACAGAATAATTATCTGATCCCAGTAGTATTACAGCGATTCTGCTAAATGGCTCATCATTTCGCGCGGCACAACCCAGCAAAAGCTCTAGAACATCAGCCAGTATTTCATCATCGTGCCAACTGGTCAAAAGTACCTCATCGAAGCTAACGTCATAATCAATTGATTCCAGATAAGACCAGTCCAGTCTGTCATCCCAATCCGAACCATCATAGCCCATACAGGCTACCCACTCGCATCCAGTGAACACAATATCCATACTAATCTGGTTTTTACGGTCAGTACTAATCTTTTGGTCATCGACTATTAAAATGCAGGCAGCACCCTGCAACTGCCCTGTTAGACATGCAAGTTCGTATGGTTTTTTAGGGATATAGAGCCAAATCTCTTTTTCATCCTGTAGTTGTAGTATTTCCATTCACACCTTCCTGCTCAATACCTTAGATAGCCTATATACATCACACCTGAAAACAAAAAATGAAAATCTGCCAAACTTCTGTTATTACACTATTCAGGTAAAATCCAGTACAATGCGCCATCATTTGTAGCACCACCAAGACTGATTCATGACCCTGCCTGAACAAGAAAACACCGTACAAGAACCTATCCAGTTGGCCGATCAGGTGGACAGCGAACAGCCGGAACAGCAACGCCGCTCCATTCTTACCTTTATGCGCCGCAGTTCGCCACTAAACACTTCGCAAACCAAAGCGCTGGAGCAGTACAAACACCTGATTGTCAAGGCGCCGGTACAGGATGCTCGCCAGTTGTTTGAGCACCCGGAACGTCCACTCACTCTGGAAATCGGTTTTGGCATGGGCCACTCCCTGGTGCTGATGGCACAGGCAGCCCCTGAACGTAATTTTCTGGGTATTGAAGTACATGTGCCCGGCATTGCCCAGTGCATTTATGAAGCCGGTGAAGCTGGCCTGCAAAACCTGCGTGTGATAGAAGCCGATGCACTGGAAGTGCTGGCTGGCCTGCCGGATGGCTCTATCGACCGCCTGCAACTGTTTTTCCCTGATCCATGGCAAAAGAAAAAACACTTTAAACGCCGTTTCGTATCGCATGAACGCATGCCGCTGATTGAGCAAAAGCTGGCTAAAGGTGGCTGGTTCCATGCGGCAACCGACTGGCAGCCGTATGCAGAATGGATGATTGACGTGCTGGAAAACCGTCCTGACCTGAAAAACGTGTATGAAAAAGGCACAGCAGCGCCACGCCCGGAATGGCGTCCGCTGACCAAATTCGAACGCCGTGGCCACGAAGCTGGTCACGGGGTTTGGGATTATATTTTTAAACGGATTTAAGCTACTTTAAGCAAAATGCTTAAGCCGAAGCCGCGTTATAGCGGCTTTTTTTGCGCCTGCAAATTGGCAATCCCGTCACTCATTTGCTGGTACAGCTGCTGCAAATCGTAATGATCCGACAACATGTGTACATGCCGTTCAATCACGGCATGGTCGCCACGTACCGCAGGCCCAGTTTGCACATCTACCGGGGAATGGTGGGTAATTTTACTGGCCGTTTCAACAATTAATGGCTTTAACAGGTTAAAGTCCACTCCCTGCTCGCTCAGGTATTGGTCCGCCACGCTGTAAAGGTAATTGGAGAAATTACAGGCCAGTACTGCCCCTAAATGCAGGCTACGGCGCTGCTCCGAGCTATAATGATAAACCAGTGGACTCACCTTTTTGGCAATCTCATCCAGTTGGGCTTTTACCCGCGGATGATTGCTTTCCAGTAATAAAGGCACCGTACGGAAATCAATCGGTTTTTGCCTGGAAAAAGTCTGTAAGGGATAAAATACGCCATTATAAATGGACGCATTACGCAAGACTGACTGATCCACACTGCCCGAGGTATGCACCACCGTGGCATGCTGTACCCATGGTGCAATTTTGGTGGCCACGTCGGCAATGGCCTGATCCTTCACCGCAATAATGTATAAATCCGCCAGCTGCAGATGTTGCAACTGATTAATAGCCTCCGCATTGACCTGTCTTGCCAGGCGTTGTGCATGCTCTAAATTTGGACTATATATCTGACTAATATGATAAAACCTGGACAAAGCCTGTGCCAGGTGCGTTGCTACATTCCCACTTCCAATCATCACAATATTCATGTTGATCGTTTTAGCCTCGATTAATTACTAGATTTCTACTAAACTATTCTTATGTGTAATAAAAGTTGTATTGAACATGGATAAAGCAGTTTACATCACCCAACTTATTCAGGGCAGCGTGCCACTATCGGACAGCAATGGCTTTTATCTCAAAAGCATTGATTTACCAACAGTAACCTGCATTTTACCATTTCAACCCAGCCACACCCGTATGGGTAACACCATTTCGGGCCCCATCCTGATGACCCTTGCCGATGCTACCATGTATGCGCTGATTTTGGCACTGGATGATCAACAGGGAATGGCGGTAACCCAGGATTTTCAAATCCATTTTCTGTCGCGGCCACAGCCAAAAGACCTGACTGCAGTTGGCACCCTGTTAAAAAATGGCAGAAAAACGGTGGTGATGCGGGTAGATATTTATAGTGACGACAAACTGGTGGCACATGCCACTGGCAGCTATGCCAAAATTTAGTCGGATCTAAGTGTAGGCCCTACAGTATCCAGCCAATTGACAGTACATAACGACTGCCAGCGGTGATTTTAGAAACCGAGTGGGTGTATACATCCGGGCGGAATAACTTGACACGCCGGGTATTGATAATCGCCTGATCGCATTTAAACTGCCCGCCAGCCTGTGCAGGCTTAAGGATAATGTTCAGGCGAAAATGCCGGCCAGTATTCACAGGGTCAATATGCGGG
>JASLIR010000424.1 GCA_030152125.1 Alkanindiges sp. | reverse complement strand
CCGGGGCCGGAGCAGGCGGTGCCGGTTTTACTGGCTCAGGTACAGGCACAGCTTCTTTCACCACTTCACGTACTGGTTCCACCACGGGCTCCGGTGCTGGTGCAGGTTTAACGACTGGTTGTGGCTTGGGCTGTACCTGCTTAATGGGCTGTTGCACTACCGGCTTTGGTTTTTGCACAATCGGCGGAATTTTTGGCTTGATAACCTTGGGTGGCTCAAGCGGCTTGGGCTTCTCCACCGGAGGTTTAATCAGCTCTACCACCACCGGTTTGGGTTTTGGTAATTCCACGGCTGGTGGTGGTAAATGCTCGACCACAAACCATACACCCAGATGCAAGGCCACGATTGCGGAAGCGATGGCAATCAGCTTGAATTTAGGGGTTGGATTAACTGGCGTGCCAGTTTTTGCCTGTGGGGAAACCACGGCAAACAGGTGGTCTGTCGCAATGTTACGGTCACTTGCTGCCTGCCCGCTATGCGATGCATAGGTGGCTGCCCGGCGTGCTGAAAAAAACGGGGTATTGGTCGAGGTGCTTAAGTAGGACATACTTAGCTCCTTATGGGTTAAATAGCTTGATACAGGGATTGCATCTGTCGTGCCAGTTTTAATTTTTTGCTAATTCATTAATTTTTAAAACTATTATTATGTGATATGTTAATTCGTCTATGTTGATTGTTGCGGAATCAACAGTTTATTGCTGTAGGTTCAGCAAAATGATGGCGATGTTTTTTCCGATACCGTGTTGCACAAACCTGGAAGGTGGCGTATTTGTTAAAATAAATAAAATTAATGTTAATATTTTATCATTATGTGTTTTATTTATTTTAATCTGTCAGGTCGACTAAAACAGCAATAATTGTAAGGAGAACCCATACCGACCACGGTTATATGGTCAGTATGGGAAATAATCCACTCCTATAAACCGCTACAAAAAAGTACTGTTGCCGGATTTCAGGCAAGCTGAGCCTGCAAAGTTTTATCAGTTGACGCTGTGGCAACAGTTCCTTCGTTTTCTACATAGGTCTGATACAGGTTACGGTAAAAGCCCTGCGACTGGATAAGGGTGTTATGCGTTCCCTGTTCCACCACCTGGCCATTTTGAATCACGGCAATGCTGTCCGCATCGCGTATGGTACTCAGGCGGTGCGCAATAATAATCGCGGTTCTGCCAATACATAAACGCCGCAGTGCATGCTGTATCTTGCGTTCGGTATACACATCCACTGCAGAAGTCGCTTCATCCAGTACCAGAATGGCTGGATTAGCCAGGTAGGCCCTTACCAGACACACCAGTTGCCGTTGTCCATGACTCAGCTGTGAGCCCAGGGCACCCACACTGGTTTGCCAGCCCTGTGGTAACTGGGCCAGTACTTCCTCCACACCCAGTTCCTGTGCAGCCTGAATCAATTCAGCATCGCTGGCATCCGGCTTGGCCAGCCTTAAATTATCCAGTACCGAACCGCTAAACAGTACATTGTCCTGCAATACCACACCAATGTGTTGCCTCAGGCTTTTCTGGCTAATCTGCCGGATGTCCTGATTATCAATGAGTACTGCACCCTGATTTACTTCATAAAAACGGGTCAGTAATTGTACCAGTGTACTTTTACCATGCCCGGTAGGGCCAACAATGGCTACCACCTGACCGGGCTGGATATCCAGGTTTAAATGATTAATCACCGGCTGCTTAAGGGTTTTGATGTAGGAAAAAACCACATCCTTAAACTGCACATGACCCTGTACCTGTTTGATATCGTAGGCTTGTGGATGATCCTTGATTTCCGGTTCGGTATCCAGCAGCAGGAAAATACGCTGCGCACAGGCTGAGCCATTGGCGTAACGTTCGAACAGGTCAGTGAGTTCCTGTAGGGGCGCCAGAAACAGGAACACATAAAACAGACTTTCCGCCACCTGACCCAGGCTAAGCTGGTGCTTGGCCAAACCATAAGCACCCACTACCAGCAATACGGCAGTTGCACAGGTGGATAAAAAACCGGTAAAGGGTGCAAACCAGCTACTGCGCATGCTGCCAAATACCACCGCATTGTTAAATCGCTTTAACAGGTAACGGTAGTGCAGGTAGTTGCGTTCCTCGTGGGCCATTTGCTTGATGATGCGCACGCCGGATACGGTTTCCACCAGATGCGCGGTAAAACGACTGCGTTCCTCGGCAACCCGCCCCCAGTTACGCTGCGAAATATGCTTGAACACTACGGTAAACAGCGCCAGTACCGGAATAATGCCAAACAGGCTCCAGAAAAATGGTGGATACAGATGCCATAGCAGTACGGAAGCCAGTCCACAGCGTAAAAATACCGAAATCAGCTCGGGTGGGGCCTGAATCAGCAGTGGTTCCAGGGTTTCCACATCACGGTCCGCCCGCGAAATAATGCGACCAGCCTTGCTGCGGTCAAAATAACTGACACTCAGGCGCTGAATATGCTCAAACACCTGACGGCGCAGGCCATTCACCACATGCAGGGCGGCCTTGCCACTAAAATATTTGGAGGTACCTGCCAGGCTAAAGCGGGCAGTCCAGGTTGCTACCAGCAGGACAATACACAGGGTGAGCACCTGATGGTTAATGGATAAATCGACCCCATGCCGGATAAAGCCATCATCAATGACGGTTTTAACCACCCAGGGCCTTACAAAGATGGTAATGACTTGTAAGGCCTCGATGCCAACCACCAGCAGTACAATCTGCCACACCGGTTTCAGCAGCGGCAGCAGGCGATGGAACATGCCACGGTTGAGCGACTTGTTGGCCAGCTGTTCTTCCAGTTCAATATCACTTAAAGCGGTTTGCCCGCGCATACCTTTACTCATTTGTTATACTCATTTTAGTCCTGGTACTTTAGTTCGGGTATCTGGTCTGGAGCATTTAGCCCCATCAATTCTTTATACGCAGCATTGTGCTGGCTTAAATACTGATGAGAACCCTGTGCCAGCACGCGGCCCTGACCCAGCAGAATCACACGGTCTGCCATTAAAATGGTGGAAAGCTTGCTGGATACCACGATAATGGTTTTACCGCGCTGCTGCGGTCCGCTATGGTGCCGGGCACTGTTCACCTCCTGTTTCAGTTGATCCAGAATACGTTTTTCGGTGGTGGCATCCAGCGCGCTGGTGGCATCATCAAAGGCAATAATTCTGGCATCACTTAATAGGGCGCGCGCCAGCGAAAGCCGCTGTTTTTGCCCACCGGACAAGGTTACCCCGCGGTCGCCCAGTGTAGTTTGCAGGCCGTATTGCAGGCGCTGGATCACATCCTCCGCAGCGGATTTATGCAGTGCCTCCAGCAGTTCTTCCTCCGTGGCATCCGGTTTGGCTACCCGCAGGTTTTGTTCCAGCGTGTCGGAAAACAGAAAACTTTCCTGCGGCACAACCTGCACCAACTGGCGTAACTGCTCCAGCTTAATGTCTTTGCTGTT
>JASLIR010000342.1 GCA_030152125.1 Alkanindiges sp. | reverse complement strand
CGGCCTGCCATCCGCCAGTACACGAGTATTAGCACCGGCAGCAACAGGCAACGCGCCATAGCTTAAGCCTAGAACACCAGGGTTAGTGGCAGTAGTTGCACCAGTACGGCCGGTATAACCGTTAAAAGTCATGGTGTGATCATGGTCAGCTGTTACCACAATCAGAGTATGGCTTAAGTCCGGGTCGGTCTTTTTAGCTTTTACAATGGCAGTGGCAATTGCATCATCAAATGCAATGGTATCCTGCAGAGCACGCTTGGCATTGGTACCATGCAGGGCATGGTCAATACGGCCGCCTTCCACCATCAGGAAATAACCCTGATCACCGCTTTGAGCCTGCAGCAGGTCCATGGCCTTGCTGGTCATTTCTGACAGGCTTGGCTGACCAGGAGCCTTACCATTTAAACGGTCCAGGTCATAAGCCATGTGTGATGTCGCGGTATACAGACCAATGTACTTTTTGCTTAATGGCGCATTCAGCATGTCGGAACGGTTAGCACCTACGGTATAACCCTTGTTAGCCAGTTCGGTCAGCAGGTTACGGCCATCAATACGGCCACGGTTGTTATTGGCCGCATTGTACGGGGTAAAGTGGTTACGTCCGCCACCCATCAACACATCCACCCCATCCAGCAGGCGGGCGTTATAACCAGCACCACCCGGTATTGCCTGACGGGCAATCTCATAGGCTGCATTACGGTTACATATATGGGAATAAGTAGCTGCTGGTGTAGCATGGGTCAGCTCGGTAGTGGTGATGGCACCCACTTTCTTGCCGTTCTTTTTGGCCAGTTCCAGGATGGTAATGGCCGGGTTACCTGCTTCTACACTTGTACCTGGTTTTGGACAGTTGTTGATGGCATTGGCCACCATGGTACCATCCGGTGCAGCACCGGCACTCGGGCTCACCGCAACGGTACCTGGCGTCATGCCAATTACTTCGTTACGGGTTTTCTTGCCGGTCATGTAGGCAGCCATGGATGGCGCGCTGTCAGTGGTTTGACCATCTTCAGAGAAAGTCTTGATACGGGCAGTATGGCTTAGGCGATCCATACGTAACTGGCCAGCTTCACCATAACCATAAATACGGCTGGCAGTCACTGTGGTTGGGCCCATACCATCGCCCAGGAAGAAAATAATATTCTTGGCTTCGCCAGCAGCCTGTGCAGTACCTGTACCAGCCAGTAATGCAAGGGTCAATGCAGAAGCCTTGATGGCAACCTGACCTAATTTAACTTGTTTTAACATAGCTTTTCTCCAGCTTCTTATAGGCCAATTGCTTTACGAACTAAACGGAATACTTCGATATTTTCCAGGCTACCGTGGAAGTTATCGGAACCCGCACCAATCGCACCCAGGAATACATCGGTACCACCGTGGCTTTCGCTGTCAGCAAAACCGGTTTGCACTACAGCTTCCTGCTGGAAGTCATCAGATGCTGTACCAGTACACCAGCCAGCAGCATCAATGTTGGTGCCACGGCTGTCGGTATAGTTACCTACCGGGCCAGTTACAGGGTTACAGGTATCGTTGTCAGCCAGTACACCACGCGCTTCAATGCGGTCATTGTCCAGACGCTTTTTACCGTTACCAAAACCGATAATCGGGAATGGGTTACCGTTTACGTCCTTGGCAAAACCAGGCGCGTTATAGTTTTTCACCAGACCCAGAACACTGGTCTCGCCGCCCGCTACAAATTTACCGGTACGCTTGGCATAACCATTTAAAATCATGGTGTGGTCATGGTCAGCAGTTACTACGATCAGGGTGTTACGCAGTGAAGGATCTCCGCTCTTCATTTTTTCAATCGCCAGCTTGATGGCATTGTCAAATGCAACAGTGTCCTGCAGGGCGCGTTTAGCATTGGTGTCATGCAACGCATGGTCAATACGACCACCTTCCACCATCAGGAAGAAGCTCTTGTTTTTGGCTTTCAGGATATCAATCGCTTTGCCGGTCATGTCGGCCAGGCTTGGCTCGTTCAGGCCTTTATTCACGCGGTCCAGGTCATAGTTCATATGGCTGGAGCTAAACAGACCCAGCAGCTTGCCGGTTTGCGCTGCATTCACGCTGTTCAGGTCGGTGCCGTTGCCCACAAAGCTGTAACCCTGTGCCTGCATTTCAGCTACCAGGTCACGGCCGTCAGCACGCTTGCCGCCAGCAGTAGTCGGTTTAAACTGGCGTAAACCACCGCCCAGTACCACGTCTACACCGTCACGCAGTTTACGGTTATAAGCACCGTAACCAGTACCAGTGCCGCCTGGTACCAGCTGTGCAGCAATGTCATTTTCCGCATCGCGGTGACACACGTGTGAATAAGTGTCTGCCGGAGTAGCGTGGGTAATACGGGTGGTAGTCACTACACCAGTACCCATGCCCTGAACTTTTGCCAGTTCCAGCAGGGTGGTCACGCCTTTTTTGCCCTGGTTGGCTGGGTCATTGTCACAGTTGCTGGTGCCATCGGATTTTGGTGGTACAGCTACCGTACCGGACTGCATGGAAATGACTTCATTCTTCATTTTCACGCCAGTCATATAAGCCGCCATGGAAGGCGCACTGTCAGTTACCTGACCATCTTCAGAGAAAGTGCGTACAAACGCAGTTTCCGGCAGGGTATCAATGGTCAGTTCGCCATCTTCACCCATGGAATAAATACGAGATGCGGTCAGGGTAGTAATACCCATACCATCACCCAGGAAGAAAATCACGTTTTTGGCTGTAGGTGTGGCAGCAGCTAATGCAACGCTGGTAGTAGCTGCTTTAGGTGTGGCAGTGGCAGGTGCAGACTGGTTATCGCTGCCGGAACAGGCAACCATTGCACCGGTCATTACCATCAGTAGGCTGAGTGCCGAAAGCTTTTTGGAAAAGCTGGCGATTGATAAAGACATAAAGCATCCCCGGATTATTGTTTGGACTTGGCGCCCAAACTTTAACCGCGATGAGTGACTACCTTATGTCATACAGATGACAATATGATTGCAACTGTTTGTTTTTAAATATATTTATAATGTTATAACATTATAAAACCGGCTTTAAGCCCCCTACAAAACCATCGTTTCCCAGCGCACTTCGCCCAGCACGGTATCCAGAATCATTACCACGTTATCACCACTAGCCAGGGGGCCTACACCAGCGGGAGTACCGGTCATGACTACATCCCCTACTTCCAGGCTAAAACTGTGGCTGATGTCCACCAGCAGGCTCACCACATCAAACAGCATGTCTGCCGTGTGGCCGGACTGACGCTGCTCGCCGTTAACCATTAACCGGAAAGTGGTATTGGTATAATCCGCCAGCATTTCCGGTGCCAGCCATTCACCCAGCAAACACGCCCCATCAAAGGCTTTGGCACGCTCCCACGGCTGCCCTTTATTTTTTAGTGTATTCTGTAAATCACGCAGGGTTAAATCCAGCCCGAGTGTTAGGCCATCAATGGCAGCCCTGGCCTGTTCCGGAGTCGCATTTTTTAAGGGCTTGCCAATACGCAAAGACAACTCACATTCATGGTGGCACTCACCCAGCACTTTATTCCAGCTTATGCCTGCATCCAGTGTGGATAAGCTGCTGGGCGGCTTGATAAACAGTACCGGGCTTTGCGGCACTTCATTGCCCAGCTCTTTGGCGTGCTCGGCATAATTACGTCCTACACAGACAATTTTACTTGGACGTACACTCATCATGGCTTTCCTTTTAACAATCCATCATGCAGGCAATATAGCGGCTAACAACACAGCATGCCATTCACCTTTTGGGGCATGCGTCGCACATCTTTACTTTAGCTTTTATCTACCTTAATAAGGCACTTTCAAACAGGCCGGTTACTCCCGCTTCATCCACGGCACGGCGTGGCACCATGCTGACCATACCGCTTTTAAAGGTCAGCAGGTAACACAATTTACCCTTGTCCATCTTTTCCATATCCAGCAGCGGAAAGGCCTGTGACTGCTCGCCATGAAACAGCCGGATGTCCTGCTGGCTGATATCAATCCCCTGCTGCACTTTGCCCACATTCTGCTGCCGGTACTGGCGCTTAAACAGCCAGGGTAATAATACATGCTGCAAGCCTGCCTGCGTCAGCAGAAAGAAAGCGCCCAGAATGACAAAATACAGGCCATCGCCAGTTGCACCCAGCCACAAGCCCCAGAGCACAATCAGCAGGCATACCAGTTGAATCGCTATACGGGACTTCCACTTTGGTGCCGTAGTCGCCAGATAAAAGCCGTTTTGCGCTTCCTCCAGCGTCAAGTGATAACGAAAGGAAATAACCGGCGCAGATTGTTCAGCCATCAGTATTATCTACCAGCAAAAATAAGGGAGTGCGCATAGCTTAGTTAAAACACTGCCAACAGTAAATCATGGCTGCACACGCTGCGGGATGAAGTGGCTCAGGGCAAACTGCACCTGACTCTCCTCAATCATTAAGGGGACTGCTTTATTCACCGGATAGACATCCACATCAAAACTGCTGAGCAGGGGTACGGAAACTTCCCGCTTAATTGGCAAGCTGGTTTTTAAAA
>JASLIR010000328.1 GCA_030152125.1 Alkanindiges sp. | reverse complement strand
AGCGGTTTTGCCGCTGCCAATGCCACCTGTTAAACCAACGACCAGTTTCATGGTTTTAATACGTGCCCAAGTAGATAGTCATAAGTTGCGGTCCCCAGATTAAGGCGATCCAGCCCGCAATTGCCAGGTAAGGGCCAAAAGCAAACGGCATATTTTCTTTCCTGACTTTAAGCAGGATGATACCGATAATGGCGCCCACAACGGAAGACAATAATACAATCACCGGAAGCATCATCGGGCCAAGCCAGGCACCTAATGCTGCCAGCAGTTTAAAGTCGCCGTAGCCCATGCCTTCCTTGCCAGTGATGACCTTAAAAATAATATACACAATCCATAAGCACAGGAAGCCAATCACATAACCCCAGATTGCTTCACTGGCAGGCACGAATAAGCCCTGTACGTTAACCAGCAAGCCTAAACCAGCTAAAGGCAGGGTCAGGCGATCCGGCAGTAATTGGGTATCAAAGTCAATAGCGGTTAAGGTAATAAGTACCCAAGTTAAAATCAGCGCGCACAGCATTTTAAAGGTGGGGCCAAATGCGGCTAGTACCATTAGGGATGCCAGCATAGTACCCAGTTCAACCAGTGGGTAGCGAATACTGATACCGGTTTTGCAACTGGAGCATTTACCTTTTAAAAACAGCCAGCTAATTAACGGAATATTTTCATACCAGCGGATTTTATGCTGGCATTGTGGACAACTGGATGCGGGCTTGCTCAAGTTGTAGACGCTATTGTCAACAGGCTGCTCTATATTTAAAAAACTGGCACATTCCTGACGCCATTCACGTTCCATCATACGCGGCAGGCGATGAATCACCACATTTAAAAAGCTACCGATACATAAACTGATAATGGCTACACACAAGGTGAGTAGCCATTCGTTTTCGGTGAATGTTGAAATCAGCGCATCCATTAAACAACCGAACCCATTTTGAAAATTGGCAGATACATGGCGATTACCAGGCCACCCACTAACACACCCAGAACTGCCATGATTAATGGCTCCATCATACTGGTTAAGCCATCTACCGCATTATCCACTTCATTTTCAAAGTGGGTTGCCACTTTATCCAGCATAGCATCCAGTGCACCGGATTCTTCACCAATTGCCACCATTTGTACCGCCATTGCCGGAAAACGGTTGGTGGTACGCATGGCGAACTGTAGCTGTTGCCCGGTTGATACATCTTCACGGATACGCATTACAGCGTTTCGATACACTACATTGTTGGTGGCACCAGCGGTGGATTCCAATGCTTCAATCAGCGGAACACCGGCAGCAAAAGTGGTTGCCAAAGTACGACTGTAACGGGCAATAATAGCCTTATAAACCAGATCACCAAAGATGGGCGCCTTGAGTGAAGCGCGATCCAGAAAGTCGCGGAAAGCCCTGCTACGCTTTTTGGCTTCCAGAAAAGCACCTACAGTCAGGCCAACTCCTATAATTACAACATACCAATAGGATTGCATCCATTTCGACATATCCACAACCATTTGGGTAAATGCAGGTAAGTCTGCACCAAAGGAGTTAAATAAGTCCTGGAAAACAGGAACTACTTTTACCATTAGAATTACCGTTACAATAAATGCCACAATAACAACCGCCATTGGATACTTCATGGCTTTTTTGATTTTTTGTTTCAGTAATTCACTTTTTTCCTTGTAAATGGCAACCCGGTCCAGCATGGTTTCCAGCGCACCGGATTGTTCACCGGAAGCAACCAGTGAGCAGAACAGATCATCAAAGTACTGCGGGTATTTTTTCAGTGCACCAGCAAAGGTATTACCACCTTCTACTTCGTTTTTAATGCCCAGCACTACTTCACGCATGGAGGGATTTTCCAGCCCTTCAGCTACAATCTCGAAGGATTGAACCAGCGGTACGCCCGCTTTCATCATGGTCGCCAACTGACGGGTAAAAATGGTGATATCCAGCGTCTTAATAGAGCGTTTACTGAGGAACTCCAGAAAATTCTTTTTCTTCTGGTAGATTTTGGTGACATTGATCCCCTGTTTACGCAGCACTACTTTAACCAGTGCCATGTTTTTACCAGGAACTTCCCCCTTGATTTTTTGCCCTTTACGGTCTACCCCTTCATAAGCAAAGGTGGGCAAATCTGTAGCTTGTTTTACCGCCATGTTTTTCTTCCTTCGATACGGTTTTATTCGCTGGTAACGCGATTGATTTCCTGTAAACTGCTGACGCCCTGCATGACTTTTTTCAGGCCGGAGCGTCTTAAATTGTCAAAGCCAGCACGTTTTGACGCATCTGCAATCTGAATTGCATTGCCATCCTCCATAATAATGCGTGCAATTTCAGGGGTAACTTTCATCACCTCATAAAGACCAACACGGCCTTTATAGCCTTCGCGACATTCACTGCAACCGACCGGCTGGAAAACTTTAAAACCGGTGGCCAGGTCTTCATCGGTAAAGCCCAGCTCTTTCAAGCTTTTAGCTGGAATTTCAACCGGTGTTTTACAGGATGGACAAAGCCTGCGTGCCAGACGTTGTGCAATAACCAGATTGACCGAGGTTGCAATGTTAAACGAAGCGACGCCCATACTTCTTAAACGGGTTAAGGTTTCCGGCGCACTGTTAGTGTGTAGTGTCGACATCACCATATGGCCGGTTTGTGCTGCCTTTACTGCAATCTCAGCTGTTTCCAGATCACGGATTTCACCTACCATGATGATGTCAGGATCCTGGCGCAGGAAAGATTTCAATGCTACAGAGAAGTTTAAGCCTACCTTGGTATTTACGTTAACCTGATTAATGCCTTCCAGGTTGATTTCCACCGGGTCTTCCGCAGTGGAAATATTATTTTCCACCGTGTTCAGGATGTTCAGGCCGGTATACAGGGAAACGGTTTTACCGGAGCCCGTGGGGCCGGTAATCAGCAGCATACCCTGCGGTTTATCCAGTGCCTCCATAAACAGGGCTTTCTGGGCAGACTCATAACCCAGTGCGTCAATACCAAGCATGGCACTGGAAGGGTCCAGAATACGCAACACAATTTTTTCACCAAACAGGGTAGGCAAGGAGTTCACACGGAAATCAATAGCCTTGGTTTTGGTCAGCTTTAGCTTAATGCGACCATCCTGCGGCACGCGTTTTTCAGAGATGTCCATTTGCGACATTACTTTAAGACGTGCCGACAGGCGGCTTGAAAGTTGAATGGGTGGGCGCGCCACTTCACGCATTACACCATCAATACGATAGCGGACCCGGTAGACTTTTTCATAGGGCTCAAAGTGCAAGTCGGAAGCCCCCATGCGAATTGCATCAATCAGCAGCTTGTTGACGAATTTAACGATAGGTGCTTCGTCGGCAGCTGGTGCATTATCATCGTCTTTATCGGCTGCATCCGTACTTTCGGTTTCCAGGTCGAAATCTATGCCGCTATCATCACCCATGCTGCCAAAATCATTGGCGGAGCTAAACAGCTTTTCAATCAGTTTTTGTAGCTTGTCTTCTTCAACAACAACACTTTCTACATTCAGTTTGCTGTTAAAGCGAATGGCATCCAGTGCTTCAATACGTGTTGGATCGCTCATGGCGACAAACAGACGGTTACCACGGCGAAAAATGGGTAGGGCTGAAAACTGACGAATGATTTTTTCTTCAACCAGATCCCTGGGGATCTGTTCGTTATCCAGTGCATTCAGGTCAAAAAGAGGATCACCAAACTCAGTGGAAATAACATGCGCCAGTTTGCTGGCCGATATTCCAAGGTTGGCAACCAGACAGGTCACCAGCGAAATTTTTTCCCGCTGTGAGTCTGTAATCGCGCGTTGCATGCTTTGGGCGGAAACTACCCCATCATTGACCAGACGGCGCGCTAAACCACCAAATGATAATGATTCCGTTGCTTGTTCAGACATCTGCACCCCGCACGAAGATGTGCCCCTTTTTATACTGCCCCAAGGCATTTCCCTTAATAACGATTAACTATACCCGAGCGAATCCCGCAGCACAATCAACTGTATGTGACATATTTGGCTCAAGCTGTGAGGTCAGTATCATTTTGTTGTTGAAAGCGAGGCACTTGTTGACCATTTTCTAGAAGGATTTGTCCGCTGAACATGCTCAGTGGCCTGATCCAATAGGAAAAATCGCCATACAGACACTGATAAACCACATGCCACTCTTCGGTTTCGCTATGGCGCGCGCAATGCAAGACCTGATACAGCTGGCCTTTATAATGGCGATAGATGCCGGATGGAATAGTATGTTGCGGTGCTGAGGCT
>JASLIR010000299.1 GCA_030152125.1 Alkanindiges sp. | reverse complement strand
ATATTGGTAATAACCAGCCCGTAGAGCTGTTGTATTACATTCAGGTGATAGAGCAACTGACAGGCTGCAAGGCGCAATTAAACCTGCTGCCCATGCAGCCGGGGGATGTGCTGGATACCTATGCTGATATCGACAGCATCCAGCAGGCTGTGGGCTATCAGCCAAGCACCAGCATTGAAGCAGGCATGCGGCAATATATCGACTGGTATCGCAGGTATTATCAAGTCTGATTGGCTTAAGCAGTGCTGAAAGATCAGGGTTGATCAGGCGCGCTGCTGGTCGCTGTTATCCGTGTGTCACGGATAAATAAAGCCACCAGCCCACCCAGCAAGGTACTGACAATCATCAGCAAATGTAGCTGTACCCCGGCAAACAATATCCACTGCCCTTCAATACCCATCAGCTTGCCTGCTGCCAGCATACTGGCCTCGTAAGTACCCAGGCCAGCAGGCGCATGAATCGGTAATACTGAGCTTAACTCGCCACCAATACACACACCAATCGCACGCCACCAGTCCACCTCGGCAAACCAGCGTAATACCAACGCAAATACTATAATTTTTAGTACCCAGCACACCCAGGTCAGCAGCCAGCTTCTTAACAGTGCAGGCAAATGCGGCGGCAAGGCAGCAACTACCTGTTGCAGTATCTGCTGTATTTTAGGTTGCCGGATACGTACGGCCAGTCTGGCTAGCCAGGGGCTTAACGGTAATAGCAGCAAGGGGGAAATAACCAGCAGAATAAACACGGCCCACCAGAACGGGGTAAGGCTGTGCTTAAAACCCAGCACCGTTAAAAAGCCGATACACAGTAACACCTGCAAGTCCAGCAAGCGTAACAACACCAGACCCGCCGTGCTATAACTGATGCTGGCAGCAAAATAACTGCGCATCAGCAAGGGAAAGCTGGCCTCCCCGGTACGCATGGGCAATAAGTTATTCAGCAGGTTATGGCTGAGCATGATCTTGCAGCATATCACTAAGCCGCCCCGCGTCATCGGCAGGAAAAAATCATAAATACGCCAGCCACGAATCACATAGGTAAAAAACATCAATAGCAGCGCCAGCACGGGATACCACCAGGGAATGTGCTGCCATGCGGCCAGCATTTTTTGCCAGCCAAACAGCCACTGTATGACAACGGCATAAGCAACTACTGCCAGTAACAATAAAGCATGTGCAAAATAGGATGAACGGTTTTTCACGCAACTGCCTGATATAAAAAATAAAGACCCGGAATTATCCTAGCGATTCATCAAATCGTCAGAAATCCTTCAACAGCGTGTCATGTAACAATTTATATCATCGTTATAATTATGACCTCTGACTATATATCGCATGCAAAAGGCAGTTTTATTACAACCAGAACAATATCTATACCAGCTTAAGCCGGTTGACTCGCCCATACGTTTTTCACTGGTTATTCCCATTTATAATGAAGAGGAATCTGTTGTTGCCCTGATTGATGCCATTAGTACCGCCTTGCAGGATGAAGTGGAGCCCTGGGAGCTGCTGCTGGTGGATGATGGTAGCAGTGACACCAGTACCCGCGTAGCACAACAAAAACTGGCAACCACACCCATCAATGCCCGTCTGGTTCAGCTAAGCCGTAACTACGGACAAACCGCTGCCATGCAGGCCGGTATTGATGAAGCATACGGCCAGTACATCGTCACCATGGATGGTGACTTGCAGAACGACCCGCGTGACATTCCGGCCATGCTGCAACAACTCATAAACGAAGATCTGGATTTACTGGTTGGCTGGCGCCAGAACCGTCAGGATGGCTTAATCCTGCGCAAGATACCCTCCCTGCTGGCTAATCGCCTGATTGGCCGTGTATCCGGTTTACGCCTGCATGATTATGGTTGCAGCCTGAAAGTGTACCGTGCCGAAATTATCAAGCAGATTCGTCTGGTTGGTGAAATGCACCGCTTTATTCCATTATGGGTAGCAGGCATTGTACCGCCATCGCGCATTGGCGAAATGCCGGTACGTCATCACGCCCGCCAGTATGGGCAATCCAAGTATGGTATTTCCCGCACCATCAGGGTCGTTCTGGACTTGCTATCCGTGATGTTCTTTAAGCGCTATGTGATGCGCCCCGGCCACCTGTTTGGCACCATCGGCCTGATCCTTGGTTTTATAGGCAGCCTGATGCTGGCCTATCTGGCGGTAGATAAATATATCCTGGGCCACGACATTGGCACCCGCCCCATGTTGCAGGTTGGGGTGATGAGCGTACTGATGTCCATACAGTTCCTGATGACGGGTATTCTGGCCGAGCTGATTTCGCGTACTTATCTGGGTTCCAGCAGCAATAATAAAAACTACCTGATTCGCCATGTCTATCAGCATCAGGGTGATGTATGAGCAGCCCGACCTTAAACAGTGCTTTGGCAGAAAAAAACAGTTTCTGGCACACGCTATTACAGTCACGCTGGCTGATTGTCCTGCTAGGTCTTAACTTCCTGATCGGTTTGGGCAGTGCCCCCCTGTTTGATCTGGATGAAGGTGCCTTTAGCTCTGCCACCATGGAAATGCTGCATCGCAGTGACTTTATTACCACCTACATGGGCGGCCAGTTACGCTTTGATAAACCGATTCTGATTTACTGGTTACAAGCTACATCCGTATCCCTATTCGGCCTCAGCGAATTTGCCTTGCGCCTGCCTTCTGCCTTGTGTGCGACCTTATGGTGCTGGGTAGTGTTTGAATTTTGCAAGCAATACCTGAATGCCTCCAAAGCAGGCACCGCCTGTATCCTGCTGGCAAGTTCGCTGGTTATTTCCATTATTGCCCGTGCTGCTACTGCGGACGCATTACTTAACCTGTGGTTGTGTCTGGCGTTGTGCGATGCCTATCGCTTTATCAACCGTGAACAAACTGCTCACCCATTGCTGTCCCGCTATGCCTTGCGTGCCTATTTGTGGGTGGGCCTGGGCGTACTGACCAAAGGCCCGATTGCCATTTTAATACCACTGGCTGCAACCGGCCTGTATGCCCTGTTTAGCCACCGGCTAAACCAGTGGTGGCGCTTGCTGTTTAACCCGGTAGGCTGGTTGCTGTGTAGCGCGGTATTTGTGCCGTGGTATGTGGCCGAATACATGGCGCAAGGCCAGCTGTTTATTGATGGCTTTTTCCTCAAGCATAACCTGTCGCGCTTTTCCAGCACCATGGAAGGCCATGGCGGCAATGTGCTGTATTACCTGCCAGTCAGCCTGCTGGTATTTATGCCTATTAGTGGCTTCTTCCTGCAACTGCTACCACGCATCAAAACCCTGTGGAATAGCTGGAGGCAAAAAGCCTCTCAAACTGACTCACTGGACGTGTTCTGCTGGTGCTGGTTCCTGTTTGTACTGGTATTTTTCAGTTTTTCCAGTACCCAGTTACCGCACTACCTGCTGTACGGGGTAACGCCAGTGTTTATCCTGATGGCCAAATACCGCGAACAACTGTTATCGCGCTGGGTGGTGTTACTACCCGCAATATTGTTTCTGCTGCCCCTGATTTTCCTGCCGCAGATTGGCCAGTCCGTAATCGCCAAGGAAAAGAAAGCTGAAGTGATTGCCATGATTCAGGATGGCTTGCCGCATCTGGACTGGCAGTACCAGGCGACACTGATTGTTGTTTTATTGCTGATGATTGCGGTGGTATTTGCCCTGAAACAGGCCGTGTGGGTCAGGCAGCTTATGTTAAGCATCATTTTTTCTGCCACCATCATTCATGTGGTGCTGCCGGCTTATGGGGCTATTCAGCAACAACCGGTACGTGAGGCTGGCCTGTTTGCCCGCAGCCTGAATCAGCCGGTTGTGATGTGGAAACACAACATGCCCAGCTTTAGTGTGTACCTGCAACAAGTGGTTCCCATCCGCGAGCCTAAGCCCGGTGAAGTGGTATTTACCGGACTGGAGCATGTTGCGCTGTTTCCGCATGCCAAACTTCTATTTAGCAAAGGCGGCGTGGTACTGCTGCAACTTCCAATAACAACAAATCCAGAGGCTGCATTATGATTCTGATCGTATTCATCCCGCTTCTCTGCTTTATCCTGTGGCAACTGCATCAGGACTATTACGCCTTCAATATTCCTCTGTTTCACTTTATGAATGGCATCGCACCGCATAATGACTGGCTGTGGCAAAACATCACCTTTATGGGCGATGGTCTACCCATATTTGTATTGCTGGTTTTCTTTTGCCGCAAACATGCGCATTTACTGTGGCTGGGTATACTGGCGGCACTCATTACCGGTTTAGGTGTACAGGCCTTAAAATATATGGCCGATCTGGCACGCCCTGCGGCCTATTTAGGCGTAGAGCACATTGAGGTCATTGGTAAGGCACTTAAAAAGCACAGCTTCCCTTCCGGCCATGCTGCCACAGCTTTTGTTATGGCTGGTGTATTAAGCCACTACGTAAAACAGCTGGCTATCCCCTACCCACGCTTACTGGCGCTCCTGTTTGTGCTGCTTGCCAGTATCATCGCATGGAGCCGGGTGGTAGTTGGGGTGCATTGGCCGGTGGATGTGATGGTGGGGGCTGTGTGGGGCTGGTATAGCACCACCCTGATCCTGATGGTTTCTGCACGTACCGCCTGGATTGGCCACACCCGGACCAGTGCCAATATCCTGTATGGCCTGGCTGGTATTACAGCTGGTGTACTATGGAGTTTTAACGGGGGTTACCCGATGGCAGGCGCACTGGCAAAAGCCATATCTTTATGCGCTCTGCTATTTTTAGGTATTGTTTTATATGAACAAAATTACCGGGTAAAGCTGACTATCATCCTGCAACGCTGGCGCATTCGCCTGCAGCTCCAACCCAGCCAACTACAGGCAGAACATTTACTGGAACAACCCAAGCCGGAATAAGGCTACGGCAGGGCAAGGATGCCCGATTAAACATCTGCCACATCAATGCGCACCGTTTCAAAACGTACACGGCCCTGTTGAACGGCTTGCTGGATAGCCTCCTGTCCCTTGCTCAGGCGTGCACCACCACTTTTAATATCAATAAAAATCACTTCGATATCATCAGGATGACCAGTACCATCGCGCAGGTCGGTATAACCATCAAACACAATATAATCTACCGGATCGCCAAAAAACTTGCTATCCGATGGTAAATAGGGGAATTGTGGTAATAGCGGTGCAAACTGCTCGGCAATCTGCCCCTTAATGGTAGCACGACTACTGTTTACACTTTTTTGCCGGGCTTTTTTAATTTCTTCCTGATGCTGTTCAAGCAGCTCCTGAATATACTGTTCATACTCCGCCACCACCGCACTGCTTCGGGTATTCATCAGCAGGATATAGGTCAGGAAAATACCAACAGCAAATCCAACCCCCAGCGCAAGTGTGATCGACATCGTTTCATTTTCATCAATTAAAACCACACTATAGCAAACTGGTATTTATTGAAGATAGCAACATAAAAAAGAGCGACATAAATAGTCGCTCTTTAATGGATTAA
Organism: Alkanindiges sp.; assembly: GCA_030152125.1. Lineage (GTDB taxonomy): Bacteria > Pseudomonadota > Gammaproteobacteria > Pseudomonadales > Moraxellaceae > JASLIR01. Next base: position 256 of record JASLIR010000299.1, on the reverse strand, counting down.
GCCAGCGCTTTAATCTGTATTCGAAGCAGCAAGCAAAGATTCTGCCATGGTATACGTGAAGATGTCCCCTGTACTGTGCATGTGCGTGTTGCCGTAGCAATCCATAAACTCAACCTCGTAGACAGCAGGGTGGGTATGCTTGTAAATATGCAATACAGTTCCACTGGTTCCAGCAGGCAGATTTTCATGTGCTTCTAGCAGTGTAACCACCTGAAACATTGCATATTTAGCAGACATATCAATATGCCAGTTGCTT
>JASLIR010000285.1 GCA_030152125.1 Alkanindiges sp. | reverse complement strand
CAGGCCTTCCAGCTGCTGCTGGTCGTCAATGTCCTGATGGCGTTTGTGTTGCTGGGCATGAATGCGGCGGGTTTGCTGGTCGGTCAGGCGGCGTTTGCGAATTAAGGCCATAAATTCCTATGTAGCGTCCTGAACAGCTATTCCTGTGCTCAAGGGCAATATTCAGATAAAACAACAGTTTTGGGTGCTAGAGTCACAACTGGGTCACAAGATGGCCGTGTGCGGCTAGGACAGCATTGCCCGGATAGTGCTAGTATAAGCCTTTTAACCGTGAAGTTCTGGATTTTTGATCATGAGTAATGCTGATCAGCGCTTAATATGGATTGATTTGGAAATGACCGGGTTGAATACCGACCAGGATCATATTATTGAAGTAGCAACCATTGTCACTGATGAGCACCTGAATATTCTGGCGGAAGGCCCGGTACTGGCTGTGCACCAGAGTGATGTTGTATTAAATGCCATGGATGAGTGGAATACCCGCCAGCATGGACAATCCGGCTTGATTGAGCGTGTGCGCCGTAGTAGCCTGACTGCACGTGATGCCGAGCTGCAAACCATCGAGTTTTTGAAAAAATGGGTCGACCCTAAAAAGTCACCGATGTGTGGTAACTCCATTTGCCAGGACCGCCGCTTCCTGCACCGTGAAATGTCGGAGCTGGAGCAATATTTCCACTACCGTAATATGGATGTGTCTTCGGTGAAGGAGCTGGCCAGACGCTGGCGCCCGGAAATTATGAGTGGCCTGAAAAAACAGGCAACCCATTTAGCCATGGATGACATTCGTGATTCTATACGTGAGCTTAAATATTACCGCGAATACTTTTTTCGGGTTGAATAGTTAATTTTTTGAAAATATTGAAAAATTGTCGGACAATGTTGAGCTGAAATTCGCCGTCTGGCGGATTTATCGGCTCAATCAGACGGTTGGCCTGGTTATTATATAGACAAAGAAAAACGAGCACGATAAGCTAGTACGTTATAACGGCATGGATGTGGTTATGCACGCTGCTTCACACTGCAATCTGAAATGGTGAAGTAATTCTAAAACGGTTTATCCAGGGATTAGGTACCGTGTAATGGCAGTTAAAAAAACATTGTTGCAAAAACTTGATGATTTGCTGGAGTGGAATCCGGTCAGCAAGTCCATCCTCATTTTACTGATTTTACTGCCCATTCTTGTTGAATATTTGTTATTCCAGCTGTACCAGTATTACTGGCCTAGTCCTTATATTAATTATGAAGTACTGATTTCGCTGTGGTGGGGCTTACCGCTGGCGATTGCTGCCTGTACCGTAGGTGCAGTGATATGTCATCGCTTTAAACGTTCACCCACGGCCCAGTGGCTGGTTCCCTATGTTGTTATTAGTGGTTATAGCGTACTGCTGGCTGTGATGGCCTATACCATTGGTTTACTGTCCCTGCCGGTTGGTCTGGTACTGGTCGGTGGGCCATTATTTGGCATTGTACTGTTTCCACGCCGGGTAATTATTTTTGCAACCGGGCTGGCTGTGCTGGTGCTGGTTACCCTGTCGCTGTTTAGTGCCTATAACTATATTCCCTATGCGCCGCTGTTTCAGGATTCGGTGTTTTATGATCCGCAAGCCCGGCCATTTTATTTAATGTGTATGGCTTATTTTTCCATTCCACATGTCATTTCTATTGGCGGCCTGTGTGATTTTATGTTCCGTCGCTGGCGCCAGCGCGAACTGAATATTCACCAGATGAGTGTGACTGATGCCTTAACCGGCTTGCGTAACCGTCGCTCTATTAATGATTATCTGGAAAGTATGCTGAAGCAGGCCAGCAATAGCAGGCGCAACCTGAGCGTTGTGCTGATGGATATTGATTATTTTAAGAATATTAATGACCAGTATGGGCACTTGATTGGTGACAAGGCGCTACAGGTGATAGCGCTAACCCTGCAAAGTACCTTGCGTAAGGCGGACAGTGTGGGACGTTATGGTGGTGAGGAGTTCCTGATCGTGCTGGAGGGTACGTCACTGGAGCAGGCGGCTCTGGTGGCAGAGCGCTGCCGTGTTGCCATTAACAATGCCTTTGTGAGTAGTGAGCAGGGTAAGCGCATTTACCTGACCGCCAGCTTTGGTGTGAGTGATAGCGAACAGTATGGGTACGAGATGGATACCCTGATTACCCATGCCGATAAAAACCTGTATATGGCCAAGCGGCAGGGGCGTAACCAGGTGGTATTCGATTCGGATGATGTACAGCAACCCTGAGGCAGGAGAACAACCCTGAGGCATGAGTTTTAGCATAGCGTTTTAGCGTGTACGAAAGATCAACACGCTTTAATACATTGATTGACAGTATGATCTTTAGCATGCAGATAATATATACTGAGTGAGACCGTATATATAACTGAGTAAGATTAGAGAGCAATCATGCAAAGCAATAATCCCATGTTTAAAAAGGTTGCCTTTCAGGCAGCTTCTACACCCATGACGGTGGCCGGGGCAATTAATAAATCGGTATTGATGACAGGTGTAGCCACTGCTGTGGCCCTGACATTTTATTTTTATTGCCTGAATTTAGGCGTCATGAACAGCCCTGCATTTACCGGGATGTGGATTGGTATGATCGGTGGCTTTATTCTGGCCCTGATTTCGGCATTTAAACCGGAAACCAGCCCAAGCCTGGCATTGCCTTACGCCGTGATGGAAGGTGTTTTTCTGGGTGGTATTTCTGCAGCATACCAATACAAGTTTCCAGGACTGCCATTAATTGCTGTGGCTGCCACCTTTGTAACTACCTTTGTATTGCTGGGCTTATACAAGGCACGGGTGATTCAGGCTACGGAAAAATTTAAGGCAGTGGTTATTTCTGCCACCATCGCTATTGCGATTCTGTTCCTGATCCAGATTGTGATGCGCCTGTTGTTTGAGAACAGCATTCCTTTCCTGTTTGATAACGGTATTATTGGCCTGGGCTTTGCTGCTTTTGTTGCCATTATTGCCTCTCTGAACCTGATTCTGGACTTTGACCTGGTAGAGCGTTGCGCAGAGTTTCAGGCACCTAAATACATGGAGTGGTTTTGTGGTATTGCCTTATTAGCCACACTGGTCTGGATGTATATTTCCTTCCTGCGCCTGTTGGGTATTATTCGTTCTAATTAATCCCCAAACCGCTAAAGAACACCTCAAGACGCATGGTTTTGAGGTGTTTTTTTATGGTTAAGCCTTGAAGTGTGCGACAATAGTTGCCAATTATCTTATTTATTGTTTTTCAGGTTCGGTTTTTTGCTGAGATTGGACTTGAGCTAAGGAACCGATGCGCATGTCCACCAACCAACTTGACACATTAAATGGCCTGAAAGCCCAGGCGCTGGATGAAAGTGCCCAGCAGTTTATCCGGGAACACCTGAATAAAACCAATGCGGAAGCCACGTACAAGCAGGCATTTAATGAGTTGTATCAGGCTTATGAAGAAGGTTTGCAGCAGGCAACCATCGCTGCATTTGGCTTAAACGATGCGCAGGCCAAGAAAATTCTGTATAAAAAAGACCGTGTTCGCCTGTTCAGAAAACATGGTATTGATTTTGATGCACTAACCTCAGCGGATGCGATTAGTACGCTTGGCCTGATTGTCAACGCCCTGCATTACGAAGGCATTGTAACCGAAGCGCTGGCCAATAAATTCCCGTACTGGAAAGAAGGCTTTAACATGGTGCAGCTGGATCAGGCCTATAAAAAGCTGGCACCGCAGTGTGTGGCGCATTATGAGGCCTTGCTGGATGCCCTGATTGGGTATGCTTCAGCTTAAGGTTTTAGGCGTAAAGCTATATTTGGGCCTGCTATTGCAAATAGCAGACCTCTTTCTTTCGGCTGGGGATTTACCCCCATATGTGTCAACTTGGCAAATAATTCCAATAAATTCATCTTATTATATGTGTTAAGGGCGGTTTGGAGGGCAGCAGCCCTCCCAGTCCCCTCCAAAAAGTGGTGTGCGTAGCAAGCCACTTTTTGGGCTTTTGATTCTGTACCATACGCGAATCATGCTGGCTTCC
>JASLIR010000248.1 GCA_030152125.1 Alkanindiges sp. | reverse complement strand
CCACGGCTTTCGCTGGCATTACGCTGTGCCACCTGTATGCGCGACAGCCGTGGTGGGGAGCATGTACTGGAGAAAGACCCGGAAGAAATGCGTTTAATGCTGCTGCAACGTTTAAACCAGCCGTTTTATCCAGTGCTGGCTTAATGCCTGTCGGGTGCTGCAATGAAAAAGGCGATGATGGTGGTCATCGCCTTTTTCATGCTTGCCGTGTATGGGCAATTTATCAAAATCTATGCATCACAATTTTTATCACACTGCGTATCACATAAGGTCAGGGGTCTTTGGCATGCCGGCACTGAAACCCGAGCTGCTGGCTGTTGTTTTTATACTGCAGGGCGATAAACGGAGTCATGATGTCGGAAAAGCTGCTGCGGATTAGCATGCCTTCTTCCTGCATCTGGCAAAATAGTTCGTTGGGTTGATGGCCAAGATTAATGGTGAGTAAGGATGAGAGTGATCTTTGCGAGCGGGGCGATTTTAACGACTTTTTGAAGCTGGAAGACAGGTGGTGACTTGAATGGCGTTGCTGCATGTGATGTGCGGCGTTGCTGGTCATGTATCGTACTCCATCATGGTAACGAATATAGCGATGGCAGCACCTGCGTTTGTCTGAGAGTCAGCCATGTTTTCAACGCCAGCTTTGCTGTTGAAAACCGCAGTGCTGCTGATGACATGCCGGCTAAACCGGTGGTGGGGTTTAGCGTCAGGCAATTTGATAGTACTGATTTATAAAAATAAAAACATGATATAAAACAAAAGTTAACAAATTAGGGGGATTGAAAAAAAGCTGTTATACTGGATTTCCTGTCACTCCATTTTAAGCGTAGCTGGCAAGTTACTGTGATGACCTATGTCTATTTAATGATTGCCATTGTGGCCGAAGTGATTGCAACTTCTGCCTTAAAAGCTTCCGACTCTTTCAGCAAACTGTATCCATCCATCATCACGGTGATTGGCTATATGCTCGCGTTTTACTTCCTGTCGCTCACCCTGAAAACCATTCCTACCGGCATTGCCTACGCCTTGTGGTCAGGTATTGGTATTGTGCTGATTTCCCTGATTGGTTATTTCATGTTTAAGCAGACACTGGATTTACCCGCGCTGGTTGGCCTGGGGCTGATTATTGCCGGTGTGGTGGTGATTAATGTATTTTCAAAATCGGTGGCACACTGATTTTTCAGCCTCGATGCTGCTAAAAACTGCTAGTATCCGGTTTTCTGCATATGACGGATAAGGGCTGATGCGTGTACAGGGGCGACTGATAGAATGGCATGATGACAAAGGCTATGGTTTTATTCAGCCTCTAAGTGATCAGTCCGCAGATAAAAAAGTCTTTTTGCACATTAAATCATTTGCCCGTAAAGGCCCGCGCCCGGTAGAAGGCTGCCTGCTGGAATATACGCTGGCGCTGGATTCGCAAGGCCGCATCAGTGGGCAGCAAGTGGCATATGTAAAACGCGGCAGTGCGGTATCCACTGCGCCAGCCTCCCGTAGCCCAGCACGCCAATCGGTAGCAGGACAATCTGTATTAACAACGCACTGGCGCGTATGGCTGGTAGTGGTTTATCTGGTGTTCCTGCTGGCACTGGTAATGACCAGTCAGTTGCCGGGCTGGATTCTACTCTGGCCTGCTATTATTGGTGCGGTGACCTATGTGTTTTATGGCCTGGACAAGCGGGCGGCCAAATTAGACCAGTGGCGGGTGCAGGAGAGCAGTTTGCATTTACTGTCTGTACTTGGTGGCTGGTGTGGTGCCTTGTATGCGCAGCAGCAGTTACGCCATAAAACGGCTAAAAGTGCCTTTCAGCAGGTATTCTGGGCTACGGTGAGCATTAACTGGTTGTTAATGGGGCTACTACCCCTGATCAACTTCAATAAGTTTTTCTAGTACCCGCCTTTGCCAGACATGGCTTGCCTAGTTGTCTCGCATGCCTGGGTGTCATGCATGCTTAGCTGACATGCCATTCATCAATCACCTCCTGTGCCGCGCGAAAGGCTTCCTGTGCTGCCGGCGCGCCGCAGTACACCACGCTATGCAGTAACACTTCCTGAATTTCTTCCACGCTACAGCCATTATTTAAAGCACCGCGCACATGACCTTTTAATTCCTGTGGTGACTTTAGGGCGGTGAGCATGGCAATGGTGATCAGAGAACGGGTTTTGCGGGAAATACCTTCGCGCTGCCAGGTGGAACCCCAGGCATGCTCGTTAATCCATTCCTGTAATGGGGCGGTCAGTTCGGTGGTATTTTCAATCGCGCGTTTAACAAAGCGCTCACCCATGACTTCCGTGCGCACCCGCAGTCCATTTTCATAATCCTGTTCTGACATTTTTTTCACTATTTTTTCATGCTGATAACTGATTAAAACGCGTTGCCGGGATGAGATCAAGCCGGGGAGCGGTTAAACTGCGATGGTGTTTTGTATTACTGGTGAATAGACCATGAGTGCCGACTTAGCCCCGGTGGATCCCCTGCTGAAATACCGTGAACAGCATAAAAAGCGCCTGAGCTATATGCCCTGGCTGTATTGGGGGTTAAAGCCCCGGCATCGCGAGTGGGCAGAATTATGGCAGCAGGAGTGGCAGGCTTATTTACAGGATATGGAAAGCATTAAAATAGGCCAGGACTGCTTTATTTCTCCTGAAGCACAGCTGTTTGCTGAACCGGGGCGCGAGATTGTGATTGGCGATGGCAGTTTTATTGCTGCTGACTGCGTGATTCATGGTCCGGTGACCTTGGGTAAAAAGGTGGCGCTTAATCATCATGTCACCCTGGATGGCGGGCGGGCAGGGATTCATCTGGCCGATAATGCCCGGCTGGCCGCCTATTGCCATATTTATGCCTTTAACCATGGCATGAAGCTGTCACATACCATTCATGAGCAGGCGGTCAGTTCTGAAGGGATTTATATTGGTGAGGATGTGTGGCTGGGTGCCAATGTGGGCGTGGTGGATGGTGTGCGCATTGGTAATTTTGCTGTAGTGGGCATGGACAGCACGGTAACGCGTGATGTGCCAGACTATGCCATTGTGGCAGGTAGCCCAGCTAAACCGATTGGTGACCGGCGTGAGAAAAAGTAATCTATGGTGCAGAGATATAAAGTTAGCCATAAGGAACCGCTATTAAAAAAGCCAATAGTGGGCGGGGTAACCACACTATTGGCTGAGTGAACAGAAGTTCTTTAAAAACAAACTTATTGGCGATTTTTTCCTGCTTGTTTCTGTTTTGGATAATTGGATCTATCTATAAATATGTTTTAAATATGAATATTAAGAACCAATAATGTAAAATTAATCAAAGTGTGTTCAATTTGCAAGATAGCAACGTGCAAAGAATTGTATCTGGATTATGATGATAGCCTGTACCAGATGGTCAGGCGCCTGCACAGAAGTGCTGCAGCTTGAACCAGTAAAACCTATGA
>JASLIR010000243.1 GCA_030152125.1 Alkanindiges sp. | reverse complement strand
CGTTCGCCCAAACCGGAACTAGTCACTTTATCCCCTACCTTGATATCTGCGGTATTCGGCACATACTGCATCAGCAGGCGGCCACTATCCCCACTACCGGACACAATCCCGCGCATGCCGGTACGCTCAATACGTACCGATACCGAGTGCTCCTTATCCGACAAAAGCATGACACGGGCACTGTGCGGATACACATCCACCACTTGCCCCATCACACCCTTGTCATCCAGCACTGTTTGCCCTTCAACCACCTGATCCATATGCCCTTTATTGATAACCAGCAACTGCTTCAGCGGATCGGTATCCGTGCCAATCACTTCACTGATCAACATGCGGCCATCAATAATTAAGGGGGTATTTAACAAACCGCGCAAACGGGTATTTTCCGCCGACAGTTCCGCCAGTTTTTGCAGACGCACACGCGCCTGCAACAACTCTGCCTGCATGGCAGTGTTTTCACGGCGCAATTGTTCTTCAGATTTATTTTGCTGGCTTAGCCATTCACCGGACAGCACCGGATAACTGGCAATAGCATAAATGGGATTAAACGCAATATGCACCACATCCCTGATCTGGTTAATCCATTGCTCATAACGCCAATTAATCAGCATCAGGGCAAAACATGCGATCAGCGCCAGCGTAAAAGACTTAAAAGCTGGCGGCTGACGGCTAAAAATATTGTGTTCCACCGTCACTACCGCCTAATGATTAACCAACAAACAACATGTCGTAATTCGGGTTATCAAAATACTCAAGTACTTTACCACCACCACGGGTTACACAAGTCAGCGGGTCTTCGGCAACCACCACCGGTAAGCCGGTTTCCTGCGACAGCAACTTGTCCAGGTTACGCAACAAGGCACCACCACCAGTTAACACAATACCGCGCTCGGCGATATCGGCAGACAATTCAGGCGGGGTTTGTTCCAGTGCTGTTTTTACCGCACTGACAATGCTGGATAAAGGATCAGAAATCGAGGCCAGTACTTCTTCAGAATTGATGATGAAAGAACGCGGCACACCTTCAGCCAGGTTACGGCCACGTACTTCAATTTCTTCTACCTTGCCATCAGCATAGGCCATGCCCACTTGCTGCTTGATGCGCTCTGCGGTGGTTTCACCAATCACACAACCATGCGCCTTGCGCACATAGTTAATTAGTTGCTCATCAAAAATATCGCCGCCAATACGCAGGGAGTCGGCATATACACAACCAGACAGGGAAATAATGGCGATTTCAGTCGTACCACCACCCACATCCACCACCATGGAACCACAGGCCTGCTCTACCGGCATACCGGCACCAATGGCAGCAGCCATGGGCTCTTCAATCAAACGCACATCACGGGCACCTGCCTGCAATACCGCTTCACGAATGGCACGGCGCTCTACCAGGGTAGATTTGCATGGCACACACACCACCACACGCGGTGTAGGTGGCAATAAACGTTTTTCATGTACTTTGGAAATGAAGTACTGCAACATGGTTTCAGTTACTTCAAAATCGGCAATTACCCCATCCTTGAGTGGGCGAATGGCAGAGATATTGGCTGGGGTACGACCCAGCATCTGTTTGGCGTCTATCCCTACTGCCGCCACCGTTTTAGTTGAACCATTGTGGCGGATGGCCACTACAGTTGGTTCATTTAACACAATCCCGCGACCTGGGGCATAAATCAGAGTGTTTGCAGTACCAAGGTCTATGGCAAGATCTGTCGAGAACAAGCCAAAAAGTCGTTTTAAAATCACTGGGCGTACTCAAGAAAATAGTCTGAGGATATAAGGACGCAACTTTAACCAAATGTTATCATTTGGACAAGTCGGCATCTTATGATAACGTGCCGCAATTGTGTTTATTTATATTATTAGTACGCAGGGTGCCTTTTTATGTCTGCTTCTTCAAGCAACACTACAGCAACATTAGATGCAGCGGCAATTGGAAAAATTGCAAACCTGAGCCAGTTGACCTTCAATGCGGATCAGGCGGCAGAATATGCGCAAAGCCTGAATAAAATTTTAGGCTTGATGCAGGATTTGCAATCAATTGATACAACAGGGATTGAACCGCTGAAAAGCCCATTTGACAATCCGCAGCCATTGCGCGCCGATGTGGTCACCGAACCCAATTTACGCGATGCCTATCAGGCCGTTGCCCCCGCCACGCAGGATGGGCTGTATCTGGTGCCACGCGTCATTGAAAGTGAATAGCTGAAAGAGACTTACTGGTTCAATCCAGCCTTCACATTTACTCCCTTTTTATATTTTTAATGTATTTTGAATAGATATGACTGACTTACATCACCTGAGCGTCAGGGAGCTTAGCCAAGGCCTAAGCAGTAAACGTTTTTCTGCTGTGGAACTTACCCAGCATTATTTAAACCGCATTCAGCGCCTGGATGGCAGCATTAACAGCTATGTGACCGTGACTGCCGAACTGGCACAGGCACAGGCCAAAGCTGCTGATGCAGCCATTGCTGCCGGGCAGGCCGGTGCATTGACCGGTATTCCACTGGCACACAAGGACATTTTTTGTACCCAGGGTGTAAAAACCACTGCTGGTTCCAAAATGCTGGACAATTTTATTTCCCCCTATAACGCGACCGTGGTGGAAAAAGCACTGGCTGCCGGCCTGGTAACGCTGGGCAAGGTGAACATGGATGAATTTGCCATGGGCTCCTCCAATGAAAATTCCTATTACGGCGCTACCAGAAACCCTTGGGCACTGGATCGCGTACCGGGTGGCTCTTCCGGTGGCTCTGCGGCTGCGGTAGCGGCTGACCTGGCACCGTTTTCTACCGGTACTGATACTGGCGGCTCCATTCGCCAGCCTGCTTCCTTTTGTGGCCTGACCGGCATCAAGCCAACCTATGGCCGAGTGTCGCGTTTCGGCATGATCGCCTATGCATCCAGCTTTGACCAGGCTGGCCCGATTGGCCGTAGCGCCGAGGACTGCGCTTACTTGTTAGGTGCCATTGCCGGGCATGACGCTAAAGACTCCACCAGCGTTAACCGTGCTAGCGAAGACTATGTGGCGCAACTGAACCAGCCACTAAAAGGCATCCGCATTGGTATTCCACGCCAGTACTTCAACATGGCTGGTCTGGATGCAGATGTTAAGGCGAAAATAGAACAAGCCTTAAAACAGCTGGAGCAACTGGGTGCCACACTGCTAGAGATTGACCTAAGCACCACTGATGCCGCTATTCCAGCTTATTACCTGCTGGCTTCTGCCGAAGCATCCAGCAACCTGTCGCGTTATGATGGTGTGCGTTATGGCTACCGCTGTGAAAACCCGGAAAACC
>JASLIR010000174.1 GCA_030152125.1 Alkanindiges sp. | reverse complement strand
TGAGGGATTTGATAGCCGTGCAGTTACAGCAACCCGTAAGGCAAACCGACCTGGATTTTAGCCCATTCAGGCAACAGCTTAGCCTGGAAGGATTATTTGCCATACAGCAGCTTGTTATGCGTAGCAAACAATATCAAAATCAAAATATACAAGCAGCGCTAATCTATGATAATTTAATGACACAGTTGATTAACTTGAAGGTTTCAAACCCTGTATAAGGGGTGAAACATAAAGCGTTGAAGAGGAGTCGCAATGCAACAGCCACGGTTAGGCGGAATTATCAACTTCCCGATCAGAGATTTAACCGCCCTGAAAGCCAGCTTTATGCCTTATGTGCTCGGTGGCGGCTTATTTGTGCCCAGTAACCGTCCGGTGGCACTGGGCGATGAGCTATTTGTAGTGACCAGTTTACCTGACTCACCGGAACGTGTGCCGCTTACTGGAAAGGTGATCTGGATTTCTCACCGCAGCAATTCACATCGTCCGGCTGGTTTTGGCATTCAGTTGACCGGTGATGAAGGCAACAAGTTTAAAAATAAGGCAGAAAAGCTGCTGGTTGGTCAGTTAAATACTGAAGGTTTGACATATACGCTATAATGCGCGTTCACTTGCTTAACAGTTGCGGAATATATTGTGTTTGTTGATTCGCATTGCCATCTGAATCGCCTGAACCTGAAGCATCATGCTGATAGCCTGGATAAAGCCTTGCAGGCAGCCAGGGATGTGGGGGTAAGCCGTTTTCTGGCAGTATCGGTTGACCTGGATGATGGCCCGGTGTTGCGCCAGATCGCGGAACAACATGCCGATGTTGGCTATAGTGTTGGGGTGCATCCGTGTGAAGACCCGGACATGATGGCCCGTGCTAGCGTAGCGCATTTATGTGAGCTGGCGCAGGATAGCAAGGTATGGGCTATTGGCGAGACCGGTCTGGATTATTTTCATAGTACGGATTATATCCCGCAGCAACAGGCCTGTTTTGCCCGGCATATTCAGGCCGGTAAGCTGGCCGGCAAGCCGGTGATTGTGCATACACGCCAGGCGCGGCAGGATACTATTGCAGTGTTGCGTGAACAGCAGGCTGAACATGGTATCCTGCATTGCTTTACGGAAGACTGGGATACAGCCAGGGCTGCGCTGGATTTGGGCTTTTATATTTCCTTTTCCGGCATTATCAGTTTTAAAAATGCGCAGGATTTACGTGATGTGGCCCGGCAGGTACCAATGGACCGGGTGCTGATAGAAACAGATAGCCCTTATCTGGCACCCATGCCGTACCGTGGTAAATCCAACGAACCCGCTTTTATTCCTTATGTGGCACAAACCCTGGCAGATGTGCACGGTATTTCTGTGACTAAAATAGCACAGGTGACAACAGAGAATTTTGACCGTTTATTACGGCAAGCAGCAGAAATAACATCGTAAACAGATATAGTTGAGCTGTGTTAGCGTGGTCATGAGTGAGAGTAACCTATGATGGATCGGCAAGCGCGTTTTAAAGAGCGCGAAGCACTGATTTTTGACGTGGCAGAGCGGTTGTTGCTGGAAAGCGGCGAAATGGGCATGACGCTGGATGCGCTTGCACTGGAACTTGACCTTGCCAAGGGCACACTTTATAAACACTTTCAAAGCAAGGATGAGTTATACCTGCATTTGTTGATTCGTAATGAACAGGCCTTGCTGGACATGATTCACCAGCATGAGGATATTTTTGCCGAACGCCTGATGTTTTATATGTTACACCACCTGCATCATCCCGAACGTACGGTATTGTTCCACCAGATAGAGGAACGCCTGTCCGCTGGGGCACAGGGCCTGGGTAGCCTGTTTGGTCAGCTTTACCGCATTCGCAAGCAGCGCTTACGTCTGATTATTTCCATTACTGACACACATTTGAAGTCTCTGGGCAGTAGTATGCCGGTACGGGATTATCTGGCTGCCATCTGGTCCATGACGCAAGGGGCAGCAGCAATCCTGAACTCCAGTTTTTATCAGCGTTATCTGGGCTCACGCGACACCTTGCGGGTTGCATTTATTGACCAGATGTTAAATTTACCCATACAGTATCAAGCTGCGCAAAATAGTGCCGTGCAAACCTAAATGCCAATCATCCGCTCTGCCTTAACTTCCCGTGAACCCTGCCAGTATGGTGTGCCTGATGAGGCACAATCAGGCTTCACGCTGGTTGAGTTGCTGGTGGTTATTGTCATTATTTCTGTATTCGCTGTGATTATAGGCATGTCGGTAGGTGGTGTGGAACATCGCCGCCTGATGCAGGAGCGGGAACAACTGGTGAATGATCTGGCGGTTATCCGGCTGGAGTCACTGGATCAGGCCCGGGTATTTGCCCTGATTCCCTTGAGTGCCAATGCCAGCACAGATGCGGGTTATATCATTGCAGAATATAGCCCGGATACTGCTGTTAACAAGCAAACCGGGCAACTGGATAAAAGCAAGTTGTGGCAGCCAGTGGCCGATTTCAAACAGCGCTCTTTTTCCGCCAATGTTTATTTGCGTGTGAATACCCTGGATCGCCAGCCTGAAAACCAGAATAACCAGAACCAGCATGCCGAGGCCTTGCTAGGGCGGGAGGCACCCCGCCTGATCTGGTTTGGCAATGGTGAAAACAAGCCGGTAAAGCTACAGATGATTAAGGATGACCAGCCGATTGGCTCGCCTATTTACATCAATAGCACAGGCCTGACTTCTGATACCGAGCCGGGGCGCTAATATGAAAAGCAGGAATCTTGCATCGAGTCGTTCCGCAGATAGGGGCTTTACCTTGCTGGAAGTGATGGCCGCGCTGGCAATTTTTGCTGTTGCTGCCATTGCGCTGGTTCGTATAGGTATGAATTACACGCAAAGTATCGTCCGTATGCAGGATCGCACTTTTGCCCATTTTGTGGCCATGAACGAGCTGGCACAGCTGGAAATCAGTGGTAGCTGGCCAGAAGGAACTGCAGAAAATACCGTAGACATGCATGGCCAGCAGTGGCAGGTATCCTACGAGGCATTTAATACCATTAGTCAGGATATTAAGCGCATTGAGATAGATGTGGCTCCAGTGGTTCCAAACCAGAAAAAAGCTGCTGCGCCTGTAACTCATTTAACCGCATTTTTGCAGCGCCCAGTCGCGCAATCCGGCAATTAGGTTGGGAATGTTCATGCCTGTTCATCATAAACTTAACAAAGCAGCCATGTTTCGCC
>JASLIR010000162.1 GCA_030152125.1 Alkanindiges sp. | reverse complement strand
TGCCATTTCCATTGCCGGCTGCCGGGGGTGTTGCAGGCACCACAGGTGACGCAGTAGTGGTATTCCCTGGAATATGCGGCGCTTGTGCCAACTGGCTGTTAATAACTGGCTCATTACTCAAACCAACCACTGGCGGCGGCGGTTCAACCGGAATCGCCACTGAGCGCAAGCGTACACCATAAACACGCCCCTGCTTGGTCAGGTTAACAATGTCCTGATCAGAATTGGTATCCAGCACAAAAGGCTTATAGGTGGACAAACGCTCTGGAAATGCTTTTACACTATCAGGCAGATCAAACTTCATGCTACCCATGGCAGACATTGCCGTACTGACCGAATTAAAGGCACCATAAGTCAGCACATAGCGTTGCGGTTTATTCTCTTCAACATAACGGAAATAATAAAACTTGCTACGATCCGGGCGTTTCAGCAAATAGTTACGAATCACCTCTTCCTGCGTGACACTCATCAACTGCAAGGTCCAGCGATTCGAATTCTCCTTAATAAAATCCGCACCCTTAAATTCAGGCTCGTGTTCCTCTACCGAACTGATATCCTTTTTGCTATTCAGCTCGGGTACCATATCGGTCATCATTCCCAGCGTTGGGGAAAACCGTACTTTCTCGGGCTCTACCGGCAAGTCGGGCTGTTCCAGTGGTTCCTCAACCAGTGTCAGGCGCTCATGCACCTGAATGCCAACCCATAGCAAAAAAGCCGCACACAGCATGATCACGCCGCCAAGCAACCATGTGCTGTTCTGAATAATGCGCCATACCGATGTACGGTTCATCCGGCAAGCTCCACAGTATGCTGGCACTCAACAATGCTTTGCTCTAACGACGCAACATCAAAATCACGGGTAATCACTGCCTGCCCTAACTGCTTTAATAAAATCAAACGTAATTTACCTGACAACACTTTTTTATCCAGCGCCATTAAACCGAGAAACTCATCCAATGGTATCTGTGGACACACGGTAGGTAAATTCGCCCGCTGTATGATTTTTTTAACACGCAGCACATCGGTCTGGTTAATCCAGCCTAAACGGCTGGATAAATCCGCTGCCATGACCATACCGGCTGCCACTGCCTCACCATGCAACCATTCACCATAACCCAGGTAAGACTCAATCACATGACCAAAGGTATGACCTAAATTCAACAGGGCACGGTCGCCGCGCTCATGCTCATCTGCAGCCACAATACGCGCCTTGTGCGCACACGAACGATATACGGCTTCAGCCAGTAACAGCGGATCACGCGCTACCAGCCCGTCCATATGCTGCTCCAGCCAAACCAGAAACTCAATATCACCCAGCAGGGCATATTTAATGATTTCGGCCAGACCAGCAGACAGTTCACGCGCCGGTAGGGTATCCAGCTGTGCCATATCCGCCAACACCACGGTTGGTTGTTTAAATGCACCAATCATGTTTTTGCCCAGCGGATGGTTAATGCCGGTTTTACCGCCTACACTGGAATCCACCTGGGATAACAGGGTGGTAGGCACCTGCACAAAATCAACCCCGCGCTGGAAACTAGCAGCTGCAAAACCGGCCATGTCACCAATCACCCCACCACCCAAGGCCAGGACTGTACAGTCACGGTTAAACTTTGCAGCCAGCAGGGCATCAAAAATCAGGTTCAGTGTTTCAATGTTTTTATAGGCCTCACCATCCGGTAGTATGCACTGCGCCACTTCTTTTCCTGCCTGTTGTAGCGCAGTTTGATAGACAGATAAATACAGGGGAGCCACCGTCTCATTACTGACAATCATCACCTGCTTGCCAGCAATATAGGGTAATAAACAATCCTGAACGGGTAAATGACTGCCAATAAAAATGGGATAGCGACGATCGCCAAGCTCTACATGGAGGGTTTGCATAAAATGCCCAAAAAAAGACGCCTAAATTTCACTTTTTATCTTAACGTGTTTAGACCGATTAATTGAATAATTTTTTGTGCTAAATCGCGTGCAGAGCCATCAGAGGTAGGCACCACATAATCAGCAACTTCACGGTACAAGGGATCACGGGTTTTTAATAGTTCCGCCAACCTTTCAGCCGGATTATCCGTTTGCAACAACGGCCTGTTCTTGTCACGGAAAGTTCGCATCAACTGCATTTCAACCGGTGTATATAAATAAATGACTACACCACGCTGCCTTAAGGCATTTCTGTTGAATAAACGGGTCACCACACCACCGCCAGTGGCCAGTACAATACCTTCTTTTTGTGTCAGTGCATCAATCACGCTTTCTTCACGCAAGCGGAACCCTTCTTCCCCTTCCTTCTCAAAAATCCAGGGAATACTGGCACCCGTCTTGTGTTCAATTTCATGATCACTGTCAATAAATGGGCGATTTAACAAATCTGCCAAATGTCGTCCAACGGTTGTCTTGCCGGCCCCCATGGGGCCGACAAGATAAATGTTTGTCGACTTTTGCGATATTAAGCCTGAATCCAAACGCACACCTTCCAATCAACCGGCAATATTACTTTGCCTGACGTGCATTTGTATCATTTACCAGACGTGGTGTCACGAAAATCAGCAGTTCCTGCTTCTTATCTTCCTTATAGGAATTACGGAAGAATGCACCCACCAATGGTAAATCACCCAGCAATGGCACTTTGGATACGGTATTACCAGTCTGGTTCTGTAAAATACCGCCCAGCACTACTGTTTCACCATCATTTACCAATACATTGGTCACCACACGGTTGGTATTAATGGCCACTCCACCCGGTAAAATAGCACCTGGTGCATCGCTATTAATTTGTAGTTCCATACCAATGCGGCCATCAGCAGTAATATTCGGCGTCACCTCAAGGCTCAGCTCTGCATTGGCAAACTGAACCGTAGTCGCACCACTGGAAGAAGCACTCTGATATGGAATTTGCGTACCGGATGCTACACGCGCCTTTTGCTTGTCGCCAGTTAACACTTTAGGGGTTGCAATAATTTCACCCTGACCATCCGCCTGTAGTGCAGACAGTTCCAGATCCAGCATGACATCTGACAGGCTGATCAAACCCAAGGCAAGGCTGGCCGGATTGGACATTTTGCTTACGCCAAGGTCCACACTCAGGTTATCCGGACGCTCAATCGTGTACTTATAGCCACCTGTCGTAGTATCCAGCTCCGGTTCGCGCAAGTTCCACAAGGTAGTGTCAGTACCACCAACCAGCAAGCTCTTGTTGTTGGTTACACCCTGAGATAGCACGCCCCACTTCACACCCAGCTCACGGCTGAAATCATTGGTAGCACGCACAATACGCGCCTCAATCATGACCTGCTTCACTGGCACATCCAGTCGGGCAATCATATTGCGGATTTCATCAATCTTTTTGGCAGTGTCCTGCACAATCAGGGTATTGGTACGTGGATCTATCGATACCGTACCACGGCTGGATAACAGACTGCCGACATTACTGTCAAAGCCACTCTGTCCAGCATTGTTATTCGGGTTATTTGAGCCCGTAACACCATTATTGGTACCAGAAGTAATCAAACTCTGAATATCCTTGGCTTTGGCATAGCTTAACTGGATGTACTCGCTCTGCAATGGTGCCAGCTGGTCAGTCTGCATATTGGCTTGCGCTTCCAGCTTTTCACGTGCAGCAATTTCAGCAGTCGGCGCTACCATAATCACATTACCAGTCCGGCGCTTATCCAGCCCCTTGGTTTTCAGGATGATGTCCAGCGCCTGGTCCCATGGCACGTTTTGCAGGCGAATGGTAATCTTACCATTTACAGAATCACTGGCCACCAGGTTCAGGTTGGTAAAGTCAGCTATCAGCTGTAATACGGAGCGCACATCA
>JASLIR010000147.1 GCA_030152125.1 Alkanindiges sp. | reverse complement strand
TGGGCCATTTTCTTATCATCATTTGATGGGCTTAAAACGTATTGCAAATCAACTAGCCTGCTGGCTAAGTGCTGCCTCGCCACCGTCTTCCTGCTTTTTATATTCACCCCAGCGGTTATTACGCCTAAAGGTACCAATATCATTAAAGCGCACACCCACTTCACGCATCACTTCATGCGCAGTTTTAGCGGTCATCTGGCGAATATAAAAGGGCTCCTTCACCACAAAATGATGGATGGCATGCGTGGAACCAAAGTTAAAGCAGAATAGCTGGAACGGGGTCATCCACCAGGGGTTTAATACCTGGGTCTGCTTGATCACATCACGCGGGTCAATATCGCCATAGTAGTGCATGTTGGAACTAACAAACTGCAAGCTGAACGAGCGCAGGAAGTTTGGCATTACCCATACCACAGCCAGAAAGTTTACCACAGCCATAGCCTGTAACAGTAAACCTGGCCAGGTGATGGAATAGCCCAGCACTGGCAACAGCAAGTCGGCCACATGGAACAACACGAAGCTGTACCATAAGCCATAGTAAAGATAGCTGAGCGGGATAAAACCAGCCAATTGCGCCTTCACTGCCTCGGCACGTTCTTCTTTAGGCTGTTTCATAATAAACAGCCTCACCATCTGGTGCATCTGGAAAGGACGCAAATACACCGACATCAACTGGTCACTGATAATCAGGATGCGACGGATGCCCCAAGGCATGCCATTGCTGATACCACGCTCTTCCAGGTCATGCTCGGTACCCGAATACTTGTGGTGGTGCAGGTGCATGCGGCGGCGTGTCCACGGGCTAATGGTGTTTGGACGCGCCAGCCACACCAGTGCCAGCATTAAATTGTGCGCCCAGGGTATTTGCTTGAAATACATGTAATGAATTAAATCATGTTCTAATTCATGGGTCAGTGAGGCAAAAAATGCCACCAGCGGAATACAGGCCCAGGCAGGCAAAATGCCATAGGCATACAGGATGGCACAGCCCAGCATACCACTCAGGGCAAAAGCCAGAATGCTGGCACCAATCAGGTTCTGGCGTAAAAGAATGGGATAACGGGCACGCAGGTCTTCCCCGGCCTTTGTCACCACAGTCCTGACCTTTTGTATGCGTTGCTGGTCAGTCATCTCTGTTGGAATTGTCATGATGCTCAAATACCTTGCTATCTGGCTGTATTGATAACGCTAGATTAAAGGATTTATTAGCCAGCATATGAGACGGCGCGATGCCATTCATGGTGTCATTTTAGGCCATGTAGCCTGAATGCTGTTGTCTATAGTCCGATGGCGTTTGCCCAGTCCAGCGCCGGAAAGCACGGGTAAAATTGGCCCGGTCCTGATAACCCAGACGCATGGCAATGTCCTGCACGCTTAAACTGGCATCATTCAGCAGGGTCATGGCATCACGTTTCATTACCTCTTCCAGCATACTGGAAAAACTCAGGCCACGTTCGGCCAGCTTGCGCTTTAAGGTGCGCTCCGACATATGCAACTGTGCGGCCAGCGCCGGTAAATCCGGGTAGCGCTGCTGCTGGCACACCAGTAAAGCCTGCAAACGGTCCATCCAATCTTCCAGCAATCCCAGGCGTGCCATTTCGGACACCCCCTGCTGTACCACCAGTTGGGTCATGGCCGGATTGGCGGTATGAATCGGCTTGTCCAGCAACCGGGCCGGAAAACGGAACTGGTTGGCGGGCTGCGAAAAATGTAGTTTGGGCAGGCGTGCTTTGTAGGGTGCAAAATAATCCGGCTCGGCATAATCAAAATATAACTCCAACAGCTCATATTTATCCGGCTTGGTATGTGCCAGTAATAAGCCACGGAATATTTCTGACACTTCTATCAAAAAGTTTTCAATGGCAAAATGCCGTAAGCGCAGCAGTGGCAATACTTCTTTTACCGTCACAACTGCCATATCCCCTTCAGTTGCAAACTCCAGCTTAAAAAAAGGCAGCTGGATGGGCAAAAAACGCCGGCCCAGCTCAATGGCTTCGCGCAGGGTGGAACAGCTCATTAATCCATAACCAATAAAACCGGCCTTGGTCAGATTGCTGCGCAAGCCTATTTCAATGGCAATGCCCGGGTCATTACTTAAGCGGATCAGGTTTTCCACAATATAAGCCTGTTGCCAGCTACTTATACGGGCATTTTGCTGATGAATTTGTGCGGCAGCTAAATCGGTATTTTGCAGCAGGTTTTCCGCGCTGATACCACGGTTCTCTGCCAGCCTTAGCATATAACTGGCATAGGTCGCTGACAGTGTTCTGTTTAACAGGCCGGGCAAGCGCTTGTCATCCATGTAAAAATCCTTGTTATTATGGCCTGACCCGGTGAATTGCAATCAGGCTTTCATCTTGCAGCTATGGTGCGATGTACAACACCATAGCCGAAAAATCAATAATGAGCTATGGCAATTATATACCCTATTTTTTAGCGTATTGCTGATAAAGTTCACGCACAAAATACAGGGTTAAACCCGATAAAATCACCACCACGCCTAAAAAGGTATGCGCACCAAGGTGTTCATTATTTAACATTACCCCCAGAAACAATGCCAGCACCGGGGTTAAAATGGTAGTTAGCGCTACGGTTGACGGGCTGAGGCGCTTAACCAGGTCAAAATAGCACAGCATGGCCACAATGGAGGCCATCACAATACTATATAAAATGGCCAGTATACCCTGCGTGGATGGCATGTGTGTTGGCATGGCATACCAGAAGAACGGCAGCACCAGCAGCATTCCCAGCGTGGAAATCACCAGCGAGCCTGTGGTTTGCACCAGCGGATGGATATCTGCCTGTACCGCTTTTACCCAGAACATGGAGCCTACATAGCACAGTAAGGCAATCCCAATCAGCATGACTCCCTTGGCCTGCACGTACTGCTGTTCCCCGGTCAGACAAATCAGTCCCAGGCCCACCACAGCCACCAGCATACCCAGCCACTGCTCAGAATACAGTTTATGCTGTTTATCAAAAAACAGGGCCATTATCCCTGCCACCAATGGCGAAAAACCATATAACAGCGAGATTATTCCGGAGGCCAGGTGTGGTGCAGCCAGGTAGGTTAAAAACATCGCCCCGATCAGGCTTAAACTGCCAGCCAGATAACTCCACATGGCCTGTTTATCCAGCCGGATATGCAGGCGCAACAGCACACAAATCAGGTAGGCCAGCAGCGAGGCTGCGGCAAAACGCAGGCTGAGCACCCAGACGGGATGCATTTCTCGCACACTCCACACCACCGCCAGCGGGGTGCTGGACCACAACAGAATTAATAATACATAGCGGCTACCAACCTGAAATTTGCTGATTTCGGCTGCAGACTGCTGTTGCGCAATTGCAGCATCACTGGTTGATAACCGCATTATCTGTGGTGGTTTTTCGGTGCTCATGGTTGTTCTCCTTTATGCATTTTTGCCTGTAGTCAGGCATAAAAAAAGCCGCTCATGTGAGCGGCCTATATCAGATAGCTGTTACCTGTGTATATCCGCTCAGTACCTGCGCACAATTGCGCGCACGTCTGCCCATCGTGCAACTACAGGCACGCTGAGAGGGTGAGCCGGAACAACATATACAGTATTCATGACAGGATAATGCCCTGTAATCATTATTTCAGCAATAGGTTTTGCTAAAAGTTTTATTGAGCACTATGCCGGTTTTGGCCGCTTTCAATCTACCTACAAAAAAGATTCATTTTTTTGAATCCAATCCACATCTGCCTGCGTATCTACTGCTGAAACCATGCAAATGACTGTATGCATACATGATGCATGATTGTGCATGGCTTCGTGGATGTTTGATAAAGCGTAAAAGACTGAAAATTAATAAAGCCAGCTAAAGGAAACCATGATGAAACGCCAGACGATAAGTATTGCTGTCGCGATACTGATGGG
>JASLIR010000101.1 GCA_030152125.1 Alkanindiges sp. | reverse complement strand
CGGTGGATTGCTGGTTTTTGGCGGCCTTGTCTCGGGCCTTTTGCGTTTCTTTTTCGTGGGCAATTTCAATTTCACGCTGGATACGCTGGGCAATGCGCATTTCCACCCCGGCAGCTTCGGCATCGTTTAATGCCATATAGTTGAGAGACTGGTAAACATGTGCCAGTACCTGCTCATAAGGCGGAATGCTATAAGGCACGACAGTATCATTACTAACTAACGATAGGGCCTTGTAGCCAATGTTGGACGCACTGACGATGGCCTTGCCATTTTTTTCATCAATCTGGGCAAATGCTGCCTGATAGGATTGCTTGCTGGCTTCGTATTGCTGGTGGGTTTGCTGCAAGCGTGCCTTTTCCAGCAGGTACAGCACTGCATCTTTAGATTTTTCTTTCTTTTCCAGTGTCTTGTAAATACCTTCCGGTACGCTGTCTATCACCACGGCACGAAAGTTTTCGCTATCCTGTGCCGAGTTACCAAACAGCCCCGCCTGGGCAGGTTGCAGGCTTGCACCAAGCATACACATTAAAATCAGATTATTCAGGCTGCCAGAGGTGCCCGCTTTAACGGCTTTCATTTACAAGATTCCTTGTTATAGTGATGTGTACTTTCATTTGCCAGAAGAATACAAAGCATTAAAAATGAAAGCAATCCTGCGCCGACAGAAAGTGCAGGCTCAGGTGCTGATTATTTATAATCCGGACATGTTTTTATGTGCTGAAATGCGCTGGCAGTACGTTTTTTGTATTGGGTGCGACCTTCAGGTAGTCCACCAGTTGTTGCACTGGCGGCTCCCGGGTTGTTATATGAATTGCTATAGGTGGATGAGGTAAACTACTACGCAATGCTTAACTATTTATGCTGCTATGCTTGTGATGCAGTAACCGATTAGTTGTTTAGTCCCTGTCGTCATCGCGGTCATTGTTATGCTCGCGCCAGCCGCGTGACCAGCCTTTACGGCGGTTATCATCATTGCGTTTGTCCCAGCGGTTGTTGTTATCCCAGCCTCTATTCCGATTGTCATCGGCCCGCCAGTCACGGCGCTGGTTGATGTAAATTTTCTCCCGCTCCTGCACCCTGTAAGGTACATACACACGCTGGGTTTGCGTGTATACCCGGTCACGGTATACCGGATAAGGATTATTGTAACGTACCACCTGCCGGGTTTCGTAACGGTCGGGTGTAACGATACAGCCGCTTAGGGTCAGCCCAAGCAGGCCAGCGACTAACAGGCCTTTTGCCGGTGCGGGGAATGATAGGGTCATGCTAAAAGCTACCAGTACATATATAGCTTTATTGTGGACAATACGGATGCTGCAAGCATGTAGGTCAGGTAACGCTGCTTCGGATATTTGCAACGAACTGTTGGAACAGCCTTGTATTGTTAGCGTATATAACTGCTTTGGTAGTAAATCGGTTGTTAAGCAGGATAGTGCAGGAAGATGGTAGACAGGCTGGCAAAGGCATTTGCCAGCCATTTTTGCTTTATTTTTTAGCAGGCTTATCCGACACAAACATGGTGATGTCGGCTGTAAACACCACTTCATTGCTGGTGTTAAATATTTTTACCGGTACCACAAACTCACCGCGTTTGGACCAGTCCAGATGGCTGCCATCCGCAATGGCTACCAGGTCAGTGGTGGCTTTTTTTACATACTTTACTGTCATGCCGGAAGGAATCCAGCGCGCGCTTTTTTCGATGGACACATCGGTCATCACGCCACCAGCCAGCTCGGCCATATTACACATGGCAATGGCATGCACGGTGTTTAAATGATTCAGCACGGCATGGCGCTTGGGCATAAACACTTTTACGTAGTTAGGTTTTACTTCTTCAAAGCGCGGGTTAATGCTGGAAAAGTAAGGTGCTTTAAAACACACCCCTTTGGTAAACAGGGTTTTGCCAGCAGGGATTTTCTTTGAACGTTCAAACAGGGCCACTAAGTCCATCATAGATACTCAGGTGATTTACGATAAAGCAATATTAGAAGATTGTTCTAATTTTTGCCAGTGGCATTTAGGTTCAACAAACTTTGCCATGCGGCCAATGCAAAAGCGCCTTTTAACTGTTGAAGCGGAATGCTGCGGCGGCCATTTAGCCAGTGGCGGGCATAATCGTGGGTAGGGCCAACCAGCAGGGAAGTCAATATTTCTGCCGGATAGTCCTGCAAGTCCACCTCGTTTTCCAGCCCTGCAATAAATGTGTTTATGGCGTGTTGTAACTGGTTGGCGGACTCCCTGAAGTGTTTCTCTTCGCCAGCGGCTTTGAGCACATTGTGCTGTTCAAAAATAAACCGGGCCCATAGCGGCTGTTCTTCAATCCAGTTGATATTGCTTTCCACAATGCAATACACGGCTTCTTTCAGGGTTTTACATTGTTTAACAGCACGAAATAATTGTTCGGAAAAATCCTGCAAGCCAGTCAGGTAGATGGCTGCAGCCAGGCCTTCCTTATTGCCAAAGTGATGGTACAGGCTGCCTACACTGGTTTCGGTTGCTAGCCGAATCATGTCAATAGTAGTATTTTCAATGCCATGCTGGTTAAAAATCTCTAGTGCAGTCTTGATGATCTTTAGTTTTTTGGCAGATGTCTTACGGTGCATGGGCAGCTAAATATAGGTAATGAAAAGCTAATTAAGCTATGTTAACAAATTTTATGCCGCTGCTCCGCATTTTTCCTATAAAAAGCTGATTAAAGGCTGTAAAAAACCTACTTAATTTCAAGGGCTATATTGTTCTACTGATGGAACGCAGTAGCGTT
>JASLIR010000072.1 GCA_030152125.1 Alkanindiges sp. | reverse complement strand
AACGTGCCCTATATTGGCCGCTCCAAAATTGCTAACCTGTTTCTGGATACCGGACATGGCACACTGGGCTGGACGCATGCCTGTGGGTCTGGCCGTGCTTTGGCGGATATTATTGCCGGGCAAAAACCGGAGGTGGATTTTGCGTTTACGGCTTTATAATTCAGAACGTTAAAATTAATACCACTCCTCAAAAGTAAATTAAAACTGTTGCTTTTGCTTTTAAAGTCGTTCGCAACTTGTTTGAGGTCAGGACTACTGCAATTTTATAGATGTAAAAATTACTGTCCAGCCTATAAGTCATGCAGGCGGTATGTATCGAGTTTTGCGAACGACAATGGTTTTGCTTCCTTTTTCCGAAAAAAAGGAAGGCCAGCCGCAGGCGAATCCTCACTTCAAACCGTGAAACGGTAAGACTCCGTCTGATTTGGTTTGGAGGAGTTCTCCCTCAGAAACACCCCATTGCCGTGTTGACCCGACAACAGTTTTTCAACACTTATCCGGAAATAAGCATGTTGCTTGGCAAACACTAAAAATAACTAGATGATATTAAACAATAAAATAGTTGGCACGTATTTGGCGTTAGTCAGGCTAACCTGAGTAATAAGAGGCTTGTTATTAATGAGCCAGCTTGAACCATATAAAACCTTAACAGACCACCTGTTGCGACAGGCTGCCAGCCAGCCGCAACAGGTGGCTTTGCAATATAAATATCATGGGGCGTGGTATTTCTGGAACTGGCAGCAACTGGCCAAACGGGTGGAGCAGCATGCCGCTGCACTGGCGGCGGATGGTTTTAGCGCCGAAGATACTTTGTGGCTGTTTAGCCAGCCGCATGCCGATGTATTAATTTTAACCTTGGCAGCACAGTGGCTGGGTGGGTCGGTCAGCCTGCTGGATGAAGCGCTTAGCCAGGACGAACTGCTGCAACTGATTAGCCCATATCCCAACCGTTATGTATTTGTGGAAAACAAGCAGCAGGCCGCGCGCTGGTTTGGCCTTGGCCTGCCAGCATCACTGGTGCTGTATCGTGATGTATCCATCCAGCATATCCAGCAGGCGGAAAGCATTAGCGGCTGGCTGTCACAACATAGCCAGATTCAGCATGCGGCCCAGCCTGCAACAGCCCATCACATCGCTTTACATATCTACCGCCCCAATAGCAAACAACAAAATCTACAACAAAACCAGCCGGAACAGCTCAGTGTACTGGTGGATCGTCAATCCTTAAAGGATGTTGATTTATTGCAGGAAGCCGAGCAGTTGACCAGGCATGCCGCCCTGAAGTCGCATGACAAGGCGCTGGCAACCCGTGGCTTTGATCTGGCCGGGCAATGGCGGCATTTACTGGCTACATGGCTGTATGCCGGTTTTACCTATAACTTCCCGGAAACACTGGAAACCCGTGATCAGGACCGGCGTGAGCTACAGCCGACCTTTTTGCTGGGCACCCCGGAAAACTGGGCCCGCCTAAGCCAACTGGCGCAACAGCATTTGCCCAGTCACCGCTCCTGGTTGGGGCGCTGGGCAAATCAGCAATTAGGACAGCAGCCCGAAAGTGCGTTTGACCGCGTGCAACAGGGTTTTGTGATTCGCCCTTTAAAGCAGACGCTGGGTCTGGCTAATGTACGGGTGGCGCTCGTTGCGACCAGTCCGCAAGGCAGCAATCAAAATAGCGATCAGCAGGCTACTACGCTGGATGCTGATACCGAGCGCCTGTTACTGGCTTTGGGCATTCAGGTGGTGCCGTGGGTGGATCTGGTGCAATGGCAGCCGCATGCGCTGGTAGATAGCCTGACCGTGAGCAATGAGCAGGGCAATTTGGCGGCACCTGATAACCTTGCCGCAACGGCTATTGATGGCGAATTTGACAGCACGCTAAGTAGCTCTCCTGCTGGAGGCCGTGTATGAGTCATTTAACAGTAAATAGTACACAACAGCTGCGTGCCGTGGTGCTGACGCTGGAAAAAATTGACCTGGCATTTGGTGGGGTAGAAGTACTGAAGCAGCTGGATTTGCAGGTACAGGCAGGCAGCATTACCGCCATTATTGGCCCCAATGGTGCCGGTAAAAGCTCTTTATTAAATGTGATTAACGGAATTTACCAGCCGCAGCAGGGCAGCATCCAGCTGTTTGGCCATCCTTTTGGGCACAAACATCCTTTAAGCCCACGTAAGGCAGCCCAGCATGGTGTGGCGCGTACCTTTCAGAACCTGGCCTTATTTAAAAGCCAGACCGTGCTGGACAACGTAAGGGCCGGGCGGCAGTTACAGGAAAAATCGCACTGGTTTAGCCAGTTACTCGGTTTGCCTGCGGCCAGGCGCGAGCAGCACCATGAACGCGAACAGATTGAAATCATTCTGGAGTTGCTGCATCTGGAAGTATGGCGTGATGTGGCGGTGGGCACCCTGCCCTATGGCTTGCAAAAGCGGGTGGAGCTGGCACGTGCACTGGCTGCCCAGCCTCGGCTATTGCTGCTGGATGAGCCCATGGCCGGTATGAACCGTGACGAAAAAAAACAGCTGGCTGGCTATATCAAATCTGTGCGTGATGAACTGGGGACCAGCATTGTGCTGATTGAGCATGACATTAAAGTGGTGATGGCGCTGGCTGACCATCTGGTAGTGCTGGATTACGGTAAAAAAATTGCGGATGGTGAACCCGCTGAGGTACGTCAGAGCCCTGAGGTGCTGGCGGCTTATCTGGGTACTAAAAATAGCAGCCAGCCACAATATCAGCCATCTGGAATTAGTCAGTCTGTACAGGCGCCATCCACAGAGGTATTAGAAGCATGAGTTTCTTTTTTGAAGTATTACTGGGTGGCATGTTTTCCGGGGTGCTGTACTCACTGGTCGCCATCGGTTTTGTGCTGATTTACCGTGCATCCGGGGTATTCAATTTTGCCCAGGGTGCCACCGTGCTGTTTGCCGCACTGACCTTTGTCAGCCTGCTGGAGTTACAGGTGCCTTTCTGGCTGGCCTTTGCGCTGACCTTGCTGACACTGGTGGTGCTGGCGCTGCTGGTGGAGCGTGTGGTGTTGCGGCCTTTGCTGAATCGCCCGCCGGTTATCCTGTTTATGGCCACTTTAGGTTTAAGTGTACTGATCGAGGGACTGGCGCAACTGGTGTGGGGTACGCAGGTGCATGGGCTGGATATTGGTATCAGTGAAGATCCAATCTTTCTGGGTGACATCCTGCTTAACCGTTTTGATGTGGTAGCTGCCGGCATTGCTGCTGTGCTGGTGGTGGTACTGGCGCTGGTGTTTGGCAAAACCCGGCTTGGTTTAAGCCTGCGTGCGGTGGCAGATGATTCCCTGGCCGCACAGTCGGTGGGCATCCGTTTGGACAAGGTATTGGCGCTGGTGTGGGCGGTGGCGGGTTTTGTAGCACTGGTGACCGGCATTATCTGGGGTGCACGGCTGGGGGTACAGTTTTCGCTGTCACTGGTGGTACTTAAAGCCTTACCTGTACTGATTATTGGTGGTTTCGGTTCTATTAATGGCGCCATTCTGGCTGGCCTGATTGTAGGCGCCAGCGAAAAACTGGCGGAAATTTATCTGGGGCCAATTATCGGCAGTGGCATAGAAAACTGGTTTCCCTATGCACTGGCAGTGATTTTTCTGTGCTTTAAGCCGGATGGCCTGTTTGGCCAGCCACATGTGGCGCGGGTTTAAGGGCAGGGGTTGGGGAATCATTATGACAAGCATTCATTCTACCCATGCTGCCGAAAGTACCACCGTGGACCATCTGGAGAAGCTTGGCGTGAGTACACAGCAGTCCGTAGCACCGCAGCAGTTATATGCTGCGCAACCAGTGCAAGCCTTATGGTGGCAGCAGTATGGCAGTCGTATTTTCCGGCTGGGCCTGCTTACCCTGCTGGCAGCAGGGGCAGCACTGTTTGCCAGCGACTACTGGTTATGTGCCATTTTAATTCCGTTCCTGATTCTGGCGCTGGCGGGCCTGGGGCAAAATATCCTGACCGGCTATACCGGTTTGCTGTCGCTGGGCAGTGCCGCGTTTATGGCTATTGGCGCTTTTAGTGCCTACAACCTGAATCTGCGCATTCCACAGCTGCCCTTATTGCTAAGTATTGTGTTAGGTGGCGGTATTGCCGCGTTGTTTGGGGTGCTGGCGGGTTTGCCCAGCCTGCGCATTCGTGGCTTTTATCTGATTGTATCCACGCTGGCCTTGCAGTTTTTTGTGCTGTGGGTACTCACCCAGTTTCCGTGGTTTTCCAATTACAGCACTTCCGGGGTGATTACTGCACCAGCACTCAGCCTGTTTGGTTATTCGCTGGATTCTTCCGCCGGGCGCTATGTGTATAGCCTGCTGATTGTGGCAGTGCTGACCTATGTGGCGCATCGCCTGTTTAGCACCCGCCTTGGCCGCAACTTTAAGGCGGTGCGGGATATGGAAACCGCTGCAGCAGCATCCGGCATAGCGGTATTTCAAACTAAATTATGGGCCTTTGCCGTCAGCTCGTTTTATCTGGGCATTGCCGGGTCGCTGTGGGCCTTTACTTATCTGGGAACGGTGGAACCAAATGGCTTTGACCTGACGCGTTCCTTTCAGGTGCTGTTTATTGTGCTGCTGGGCGGTTTGGGTAGCCTGGCGGGCAGCTATTTTGGTGCGGCATTTATCGTCCTGTTTCCCATTGCCTTAAGTCAGGGCGCTCGCCTGCTATTTGGTAACAGCATTGACGGGGCGGCGCTGGAAAACATTCAAAAGATTATTTTTGGCGGCCTGATCATCTGGTTCCTGATTCGAGAACCGGAAGGTTTAGCGCGTTTGTGGCAGCGCATTTATCAGCGCATCAAAATCTGGCCTTTACGTTTTTAACATTGTACTGGCTACACATAACAACCTTGGGTTTTCAACCATACGATTGACAAGAATGAAGTTTTTGGAGGACATGATGTGCTGCGTTTTGCCTGACCGACCGGATTAGTGGTCACCCCATGAAGTATTGAAAGCCAGACGGCTTTCGGTTAATCCTGATGTAAACCTGATGTGAAAAAACACCTGCCATTGCCTTGTTCGGGCGGGTTAAGAGCCTTTTTGTCTTTTTATTTGTGAAATGTCTGGAGTAGATGATGTTAAATAACAAAACGTCGTTGTTAAAAGCCTTGTCGGCACTGGGGATGAGTTCTGCATTAGTGTTGGGTGCTGCCCAGTTGGCACAGGCGGAAACTGCCAAGCCTGCAGCGGCACCTGTAGCTGCTACAACTGCTAAAGCCGGTTTTCAGTACTTCCCGCTGCAAAGCTATCGCGTAGGGCCGTATGCAGCCGGTGGTACCGGTTTCTTTGGCGGCTTTATTGATTACCTGAACCTGATTAATGCCCGTGATGGCGGTGTAAACGGGGTGAAGTTTAACTGGCGCGAGTGTGAAACCGAATACGTGGTAGAAAAAGGCGTTGAATGTTATGAGCGCCTGAAAAAAGGCCCGAATGGCGAACCAGCCAGCGCCACTAACCCACTGTCAGTAGGCATTGCCTATGCCACGCTGGACCGTTCGACTACGGATAAAATTCCGCTGATCACCATCAACCACGGCCGTACCGACTCCACCGATGGCAGTGTATTCCCGTATGTATTTCCCATCCAGTTGAACCCCTACAGTGAAGTATCTGCCATTGTAAATTACATTGGCCAGCAGTCCGGTGGTCTGGCCAAGCTGAAAGGCAAGAAAGTCGTAGTGCTGTACCATGGTTCGCCATATGGCAAGGAAACCATTCCGGTCATTGATATTCTGGCCAAAAAATATGGCTTTAGTGCCAAGCAGATTGAAGTGGCGCATCCGGGTAACGAGCAGCTGTCACAGTGGCTGACCATTCGCCGTGAAAAGCCGGACTGGGTGATTTTACGCGGCTGGGGCGTGATGAACCCGGTGGCGATTCAAACCGCCAAGCGTACCGGTTTTCCTGTCAACCGCATTATCGGCAACATCTGGAGTAACTCGGAAGAAGACGTGATTCCAGCTGGTGAAGCAGCCAAGGGCTTTATTTCCATTACCACGCATCCATCCGGTACCAGCTTCCCGGTATTGCAGGAAATCAACAAGTTTGTGGTGTCCAAAGGCAATGGCAACCTGGCTGACCCTAAGCGTTTTGGTACGGTGTACTACAACCTGGGTGTGGTGAACGGCATTATCAACGTGGAAGCAGTGCGTGTGGCGCAGGCCAAGTTTGGCAAGCGCCAACTGACCGGTGAAGAAGTACGCTGGGGCTTTGAACACCTGAATATTGACGATGCACGCCTGAAACAACTGGGTGCCTATGGCCTGTTACAGCGCCTGAAGCTGTCCTGTGCCGACCATGAAGGCGGTGGTGCAGTGCGCTTCCAGCAATGGGATGGCAAAAAATGGAATGTGGTGAGTGACTGGGTACAGGCTGACCGTGCATTGCTGCGTCCAATCATTGAAAAATCTGCCTTACAGTACGCCAAGGAAAAAGGTATTACCCCGCGCGACTGTAAAGCGGCTTCCTAATCCTGCCGTAATCTAATGCTATGCCGGTATTGTGAGAGATACCGGCGTTTTTTGCTGGAGGGAATACTATGTCTTTATCCGATTTGTCATCTAATACAACGGCACCTTTATTAAGCCTGCAGCAGGTGGATATTGTCTATCAGGGCGTGATTCATGCCGTGCATGACCTGAGTTTTGAGGTGCAGCGGGGTGATTTTAAAGCGCTGCTGGGGGCCAATGGTGCCGGTAAGTCCAGTACCCTGAAAGCCATTTCACGCCTGCTGGGTGCTGCCCGTGGTGAAGTAGCCAAAGGCGAAATTTATTATCAGGGACAAGCCATTAATCAGGCGCAGCCGCATCAACTGGTACGCCAGGGCCTGGTGCAGGTACTGGAAGGCCGCCGCTGCTTTGCCCACTTAACCGTGGAAGAAAACCTGCTGACTGGTACCTTAAGCACCTCACTGTCACGCAGCCAGATTAAGCAGCAACTGGAAAGAATCTATACTGCTTTCCCGCGCCTGAAAGTACGCCGCAACCACTATGCGGGTTTAACCTCGGGTGGTGAACAGCAAATGCTGGCGATTGGCCGTGCCTTGCTGGCACAGCCTAAATTGCTGTTGCTGGATGAGCCATCCATGGGCCTGGCACCGCAAATCGTACAGGAAATTTTTGAGCTGCTGGCTGGCTTAAATACAGAAGGCATTACCATTTTACTGGCCGAACAAAGTGCCAACCTCGCGCTACATTATGCTAAATCCGCCGTGGTGCTGGATAATGGCAGCAGTGTGTGGCAGGGTACTGCGGCGGAGCTGGCCAGTTCCAATGCGCTGGCGGAGTCTTATCTGGGGCAGGAGGCGGTTTAGATTATCGGGGATATAAGATTATCAAGGTTGATATTTAATGTTGCAGCGATGTGGGCTAGAAGTTGGATATCATCCTTATCAAATTGAATGT
Source organism: Alkanindiges sp. (assembly GCA_030152125.1). Classification (GTDB taxonomy): domain Bacteria; phylum Pseudomonadota; class Gammaproteobacteria; order Pseudomonadales; family Moraxellaceae; genus JASLIR01. Next base: position 6,194 of record JASLIR010000072.1, on the reverse strand, counting down.
CGTGTTCAACCAGTTGGCTACATAGCAGTTCAAAGCCAACGGCCCATTCCCTATGAGAAATTAAATCACGAGCATTTACAAGGTCCGCTGAAGGTAGTCTGTCTGCAAAGTGGTTGATGACTGTTAGAATTAAAAGTTCTGTTGCTTCCGTCATTTTTATATTCCATAAGCGCTTTATTATTTAAGTATAAATGACTTTATGGTGCTGTTAGCTTGCAATTAGCGTGATGAGAAGCTAAAGCGCTGCTTTCGTGTTTTATGGGAAGCAGCGCTTTGAGTTTGACATTGTTTTTACAGCTTATTAAAAATCAAAGGCTTTCTTCACACCCACAATCGCTTTTGGTTTTTGCCCGTCAATGTCGGTATCCACCACACTAAAGCTAACCGAAAAGCCCTGTTCCAGTACTTTATTTAGGGTCAGGGAATAGTTAATAAAGTCTTCCAGTCCGCCCACCTTGTCTTTTTCCAGTGCCGGGCCAAAGGCATAACCCACTTGCGGCGTTAAGGTGACGGTTGGGGTCAGCTTGATGTCCGCCTGTGCAGTGCTGTACCAGCCCGCTTTGTCCTGTTTTTTAGGGTCAGGCAGGTAGGCATTTCGGTCCGGACTGTAGTACACCTTGGCGCTCAGGCTGGTTGGGTAGCTAATCTGCTCAAAGGCGGTGTTCAGGCCAGCATAAAATTCCAGCGTGTTGTATTTCTGGGTATCCGGGTAGCCAATATTCAGCACGCCAATGTCATAACCCAGTGCACCGATTTTGTTGGCATAACCGGCGTAGAAATCCCATTCATAAGAGGTATCCAGCTGGCCGTCCTTGTTTTTATCAAACCATTTAACATTGGATACCACCGAACCCACATAAAAACCCGAAGCGTGTGAGTAATCGATACCACCCTGTACGGTAACACCGCCGGTTTGATCCAGCCCGCGTGCGTAGTAGTCACTCAGTACACTTACATTACCGGTAACGGCGGCCTGTGCCAGGCTACTAGCCAGTAATAAACCGGAAGCCAGTAAAAAGCTGCTTAAATGCTGTGGCTGCGGGACAAATTGAATTGCCATAAACATGTTCTCCAGGAAAGAAAATAAAAAAATCAGTAAGCTGGTTTTGCAGGCAGTGTGCCAACCATATTTAATTGATTTATATTGATTTATTTTTTGTACAAGTGTTTATTAATGGTTAACTGTTATTTAAGTGTATGAAAATACGCAGTATCTGTTAACGCAGCTGGTAAATAGTGGATTTAGTGTGCTTTTAATGACTTTTTAAGACTGTACTGCTAGCATCAGTTCAATTATTTGACCGACTAGTGCCGCATGGAACTGATTGATTTTATTTTACATGTAGATCAACATCTTATTGAGTTTGTGAGCAATTACGGCGTATGGGTGTATGCCATCCTGTTTTTGATTGTATTTGTGGAAACCGGACTGGTGGTGATGCCTTTACTGCCTGGCGACAGTCTGCTGTTTGCCGCTGGTGCCATTGCTGCTACCGGAGCCATGGACCCGGCGCTATTGTGTCTGCTGCTGTTTATTGCTGCAGTACTGGGCGATACCGTGAACTACCATATTGGTAAGTATATTGGCCCACGGGTGTTTGAAATTAAATCGCGCTTTATTAACCGGGAACACTTACTGGCCACCCAGTCTTTTTTTGAAAAGCATGGCGGCAAAACCATTATTTTTGCACGCTTTATTCCCATCATCCGTACCTTTGCCCCCTTTATTGCCGGGGTAGGGCAAATGCAATACCGTCGCTTTTTAGCTTTTAACGTGGTGGGGGCGGCTGCCTGGGTGGTGTCATTTGTGTTACTGGGCTATTACTTTGGTAACCTGCCGGTAGTAAAAGACAATTTTACGTATGTGATTTTTGCCATTATCTTTATCAGTATTTTACCAGCGTTAATTGGTTTTGTGCGCCACCGCTTGCTGCATAAAGCCTAATAGTTTGATTTTTCAATGTAAAACTGCAATGTCTTGCTGATGATGTAAACGCCGTTGGGATACAGCACTCAACATATTGCTGCAAAAACCAACAACTTGCCTACAGCCCTTTGTCCATAACTGTCTATATTTAAATTACAAATAGCAGAAATATGGAGAAGCGTAATGTTTCGCTGGGCAATTATATTTGCTGTGATTGCACTGATCGCCAGTGTGCTTGGTTTTGGTGGTGTGGCTGGTCTGTCAAAAGATTTTGCCGTCATTTTCCTGGTGGTTGCGGTGATTCTGGCCGTGGTTGCCTTTATTACCCGAGGTAAAATTTCCTGACCTTGAGTTTTCTATCCCCGTTTTTTAGCGCGCAAAAGGCAGCATCATGATGCTGCCTTTTCATTTGGGGAGAGGAGGTTGGGAGTAGCGCTTCTTTCCCGATAATATCTTTTTCCGGCTTCCTGTTATGTTGTGTAAGCTATCATTTTATTCGCCCTTAAAACAATATAAATTGCTGACTATTCAAGATAATGCTTTGGTAGTGAAGGGGATAAACATGTCTGCGATTACAACGCGTGAAGTGCGCTACAGTGCGCCTGATGGTACGACACTGATTGGTTATTTTGCCTATCCTGGCAATGGCGGGCAGCCGGTAGCCGGGGTAGTGGTATGCCCGGAATGGTGGGGGGTGACACCGCATCCGAAAAACCGTGCCGAGCAACTGGCCAAAGATGGCTATGCTGCGCTGGCCATTGATATGTATGGTGACGCCAGGGTGACGGATCAGGTAAGCCAGGCCAGCGCCTGGATGACTGAAGTACTGCAGGACCAGAATGTATTGATTGCCCGGGCCAAAGCCGGGCTGGATGCACTGGCTGCACAGCCGGAGGTGGATAGCCGCAGGCTGGCTGTAATCGGTTTCTGTTTTGGTGGCAAAGTGGCACTGGATATGGCACGTGAAGGCCTGGGCCTAAAGGCGGCGGTGAGCTTTCATGGCATCCTGAGCCCCAAGGCAGCCGCGCAGGCAGGTAAGGTGACTGCTGAAGTGCAGGTAAACCATGGCGAACAGGACAGCATGGTGACGCTGGATGCGGTGGCAGGCTTTAAGCAGGAAATGGAAGCGGCGGATGTTAGCTACACGGTCAATATTTATCCCAATGCCAAACATGGTTTTACAAACCCGGTGGCAGATGAGCGCGCCAAGGCCAATGGTGTGGATTTAGGCTACAACCAGCAGGCAGATGAGCAGTCCAATCAGGCCATGCTGCAACTGTTTGCGCATACTTTGGCTTAAGCCTGAACCTGCGCAGGATGTACCGGGCCTCATGGATACCCGGTGCGTTGTCTTGTGCCAAGATGTTACATGCAAGTTCAGTAAATTACTCTACAATAGCGCCATTTTATAAAAACCTTCTTGCGGGACAGAGGTGATTCATGTGGCGCTCCACCTTTATTTTTAGTGCGATGACCATGCTGTCGCGAATCCTTGGTCTGGTTCGTGACATGGTGTTGCTGAATGTGTTTGGTGCGGGTGGTCTGTTTGATACCTTTGTGGTGGCCTTTCGTATTCCCAATTTTTTCCGCCGCCTGTTTGCCGAAGGGGCTTTTTCGCAAGCCTTTATTCCGGTTTTAAGCGAATATAAAAGCCAGCGTACTGTGGCAGAGGTGCAGATACTGATTAGTAGTGTATCTGGTGCGCTGCTTACCATTTTACTGCCTTTAACGGCGCTGGTCGTTGCTGCTGCACCGGCCATCATGTACATCTACGCGCCGGGCTTTCACGACTCACCGGAAAAGTTTAATCAGGCCGTGGAGCTGTTCCGGCTGACGTTTCCCTATTTGCTGTTTATGTCGCTTACTGCCTTTGCCAGCAGTATCCTGAACAGTTATGGTTCGTTTGCCAGTACTGCGTTTGCCCCGGTTTTACTGAATATTACCCAGATTGCCGCTGCGCTGTGGCTGGGTAGTTCGGATGACCTGGGTATTATGGCATTGGGCTGGGCAGTGCTGGTGGCCGGGGTGCTGCAACTGGCATTACAGATTCCCGAGCTGTGGCGCAAAAAGCTGATGGTGCCGCCAAGGCTGGATTTTAAGCACGAAGGCGTTATCCGTATTTTAAAACTGATGCTGCCAGCGCTGTTTGGGGTGTCGGTTACCCAGATCAATTTGCTGCTAAATACCGTGTGGGCCTCCTTTATGCAGGATGGCTCGGTATCGTGGTTGTATACCGCAGAGCGCATGACTGAGTTACCTTTAGGGTTGATTGGTATTGCGATTGCCTCGGTCATTCTGCCCTCGCTGTCTGCACGGCATGCCGAACAGAATCATGAAAAGTTCCGCAGCATGCTGGACTGGGCCGCCAAGGTAATTGTGCTGGTGGGTGTACCTGCCAGCCTGGCCATGTTCCTGTTGTCTGAGCCGATGATTCAGGCCTTGTTCCAGCATGGCGAGTTTGGCCTGAAAGATACCGAAATGACCGCCTGGGCCTTGCAGGGTATGTCTGGCGGGGTACTGGCCTTTATGCTGATCAAGATTTTTGCCCCCGGCTTTTATGCGCGGCAGGATACCAAAACCCCGGTAAAGGTTGGCCTGATTGCGGTATTTGCCAATATGCTGATGAACGTGGTGCTGATTAGTAGCTTTAAGCTGATGGGTTGGGATGCTGCGCATGTGGCGCTGGCAATTTCCTCTACCGGGTCGGCCTTTGTGAATGCTGGTTTGCTGTACTGGTATTTGCACCGCCAGAATATTTACCGTTTTCAGGGTCACTGGAAAAAAACCGCCTTGCAATATGCGTTTGCCAATACCGCCATGGTGCTGAGCCTGCTGATTGCGCTACAGTTTTATAATGGTGCAACAGCCCAGTGGATTCGTATTTTTGAGCTACTTGGTTTGTGCGGGCTGGGTGCACTGGTGTATGGGGCTGCCTTGTTGCTGGTGGGCTTTAGGCCACGTCATTTACGCCATGATTAAGTGCAAGGCTAAATCTTGTGCGGAATTATGTTAACATCGCTGGCTTAAGGTACAGGCAGTGCTAAAGCTGCTGCCTAAGCGATTGATTGACAATGCTGGAACGGGTATGACACTACAGGCACAACTGGAACAGAACCTACAGGCTTTATCTCCTTTAGTCTTGCAGGTAGAAAATGAATCACACGGACATGGTGGTTACTTTCCCGGCAAGGAGTCACATTTTAAGGTGACGGTGGTGAGTGAGCAGTTTGCCGGTTTGCGTGCGGTGCAGCGCCACCAGAAAGTGTATGCACTGGCTACCGAGTTGCTGTCTCCCGGTAAAATTCATGCACTGGCTATTCATGCCTACAGCCCGGATGAATGGACCGGTGAGGTGCCAGACAGTCCGCAGTGTGCGCATAACCGTTAATTCCTTAATGTGGTGTAGCCAAGCAGACAGCCTGCATACCTACCTTATAGATGATTGATAAATACCCGAGGTGATAGTGGATTCGCATTTGCTGATTAAAATCATTCATATGAGTTTTGCCAGCCTGGCCATTCTGGTGTTTGCCATCCGGGGGGTACAAATTTTGCTTGTTAAACCGCAGCAGGCCGAAGCAGAGGATCAGCCTGCTCAGCTTCCTGCGCAAAAAGGCCGGGTTGCCCTGGTGGCCTTGCAGCACTTATCGTATAGCGTGCTGATTGTGGCGGGTGTGGTGTTGCTGGTGCAGAATCAGTTTGTGGTACAGCCGTGGTTTTACGCCAAAATTATCCTCTTTTTTGTGGTGCTGTCCGCTTCCGCTAAGGCTTTTAGCAAAAAGCCCCGTGTGTTGCTGCAACGCAAGGCAGGGGTATTAATTGCAGCAGTAGCATTTATAAGCCTGCTTGGGCTGATTGTGTTGAAACCCGGTAGCCCGGACAAAGCAGCAGCAAGCACGGCAACAGCGCAGGTCTCTACGGTGAATGTGCCTGAAACCCGCCAGCCTTCAACAGGCGGTCATGTTTCCAGCTTATCTTAAGATTGTATTTTATGGAGGATCGCAGTATGCGTCGCGTGGTGTTTAATCAAAAGGGTGGTGTTGGTAAGTCCAGTATTACTGTAAATCTGGCGGCAATTAGTGCTGCACGTGGCTACCGTACACTGGTCATTGATTTAGACCCGCAAAGCAACTCCAGCCAGTACCTGATGGGTGAAAAGGCCATTAATGGCCATAATACAGAAGTACTGGAACCTAATATTGAAACTTTTTTTCAGGAAACCCTGAGCGGTGCACCGGGCAAAGGCCTGTTTGGCGCGGCACTGGGT
>JASLIR010000160.1 GCA_030152125.1 Alkanindiges sp. | reverse complement strand
AGTAACAGGCCGTGCCATTCGCATGATTGGATGCAATCGTGAGGTAGTTAATAGCTTCGCTGGACCTGTTTATATTAACTAGCAGCATGCCTAAGTCATAAGCTGCCTGAGCATTGTTTTTGTTGTCAGCCAAATGCTTATATAGCTGTATGGCTTTTTCTGTGTCTTGATACCCACCAAGACCACAATAATACATATAGGCCAGTTGATGTCTGGCATCATCAATATCCGGTAGTTGTTCAAATATTTTTCTGGCGCCATTATAGTCACCGCCTTGCAACAGGTCATAACCTTGCCAGAATTTCACTACTTGCTGGTGTGACATACTGTTCACTCAACTAAAATGACAAGCTTGTTTTATGTACTTTATCAAGAAAATTATAATTCAAGCCTAAATCCGGGCAAAAAAAAAGCTGCTCCATGTACCGACATGAGAGCAGCTGAAAGGGTGATCGTGATGCTGTAATCAGCAAAAATCGGAAGGCTTTGAAGAGTTAATTGACATTTAACGCCAGCCGGAAACCGGTTGATGCATGTATTGCCTTACCTCTGCCAAACTTGTCTGGAGTCAAAAGCACATGGAGGCATCGGTTAACTCTTCATTTTTAAACAGAAAAGAGAGAGTTTCTGTTTAAGAACGCCTTTAAGTTTCGCATCCTAAAGGATTATTGAAGGCTTGTTGTGACAAATCACGACACGTTTATTGACATATTGCGAAAGAAACAAGGTTTTTTATGTCAATGTTGCTTTTATCCCAAAAAAGCTGCTTTATATACTAGGGTAAGCAGCCGAAAAGGGAAATTTTTACATAAAATCTATTTAAAATCATTAAGAAGCAGGGAAGTGCTTTAAGCGCAGCTGGCTGACGCGCAGTTCATACTGTTGCTGCCACTCGTTAGCAGCAAGGGTAGATTTTTTCTGGTTCATGTCCTGCTTTAGCTGGGTCAGCTCGGCCTGATACTGTTTTACCTGTGCCTGCTGCTGTGCGACCTGCTGGTCACGTGCCTGCATTTGCGCAGCCTGTTCCGGCTTAAAGTATTTCTGGCGCAATTGCTGGGTAATCTGCTGGCTTTGCGCAGCATCGGTAATGCCAATCAGGCTCAGTTGCAGTTCTTTTTCATAGTTGCCATCGCGGCCTTCCACATTTGCCAGTAGCTGCGGATAGTCTTTGGCGGCTTGCTGTTGCAGTTTGTGCAATGCGTCAATGCGTTGCTGGGGCGACATATTTTTGGCCTGCTGCATCAGGTTGCCATACTGTAGCTGGTATTCCGCGTAGGCATGTTCCTGCCCAAAGGCCAGTTCGGCTTCCTGCTTGCCCAGCATCTGTTCACGCAGTTGCCATATACGCTCATAACGCTGTTGCGGGCTTAAGCTGGTAGACATCACCATGGATTGCATGGCTTTTTCGTAGGCCGGCATGCGTTCCAGGATGTTCTGTAACAGGGCTGCAAAATCCTGATCCGGATAATTAGCCAGGATGTCTTTTAACAGTGCCATACAGTCGGCACTGCTGCACTGCTGCTGAATGGCCTGTAAAAGCAGGGTGAGGTTACCGGGCTGTTGCTGAAAAGCCTGCAACATCTGTTGAATACGGGTCTGGTTTTCCTGGATGCGCATCTGCTGTTCCTGCGCTGTGGTGATACTGTCCTTGTTGCTGGCAGTCTGTGACATCATGTCATGAGTGTTGCCATCAGCATTGCCCTGCTGGTTAGCCATGCCTGGGGGCTGTTGTGCAGCGCTGGATGGCGCAAGCGCCATCCAGCCACAAATCCCACCGATCAGGACAACCAGTAGCAGACTAATCCATAGTCGGAAGCGATTCATGATATGCCCTTAAGGATTGTAGTTAAACTGGCCCATCACCGGGAAGTGATCGGACAAGTCCCAGGTCATAAATACCGGATTAGCCGCAGAACGGACAATGCGAACATCGTTACGTGACTGGATTGGCTGGCGGTGGGTATTGGAAGACACGATATAGTCCAGATATTCCACGGTGGTGCCACCAGAACCTGCTGCACCTGCCAGTTTGTTCACGCGCGGGTCAAAGGTAGAGGCGGTGTAACCAGTGCTGACTGGGGCCGTACCGTTCAGGTTAACCAGCATTTGTGCGTAGTCCTGTGGCCATAACAGCTTGTTCACGTTAAAGTCGCCACCCATCATTACAGCTTCGCTAGACGGGATATTTTGCTGGTCTACCAGTGCGCGGATTTGCTGGAAATGTTCCTGACGCAGGGCACGGGCTTCTGCAGTATCAAACGAGGCAGTATGGGTTGAGGTTACATGGTAAGCCTTGCCGTTCTTGAGGATTTCGGCATAAATCACGCCTTTGTCCGCAAAGCAGTCGGTACCGGTACAGTTTGGATAAATAAACTCGGCGGTATTCACAATCGGGTAGCGGCTGGCTACCAGTACGCCACTGTCAAATACGTTATAGCCTGAACCATAAGGAATATGGGTCTGGTACGGGTATTCCTGTGCCAGTTCGGCCAGCATGCTGTTACGGGTGGAAGAGAACGCTTCCTGGAACAGAATGGCATCGTAACCTTTCAGGTTTTTAGGCAGCTCACCCAGGCGTTCGTCAATTTTAGCCGCTACCATTGGCAGGGCATAAATATTGTAAGTCAGCACTTTAAGTTCGTTGGCGCTGGTGGATACCGGTTCTGCCACGGTGTTTTGATGAATGGTGTAATGGAAGTCATCAAAACCACCGGTATATTCCGCCTTGAATGCGGTTTGAGACGCTTTACCGGCATAAGTGGTGTTGTAGCGCTGAATGTCGCGGTTGGTAAACCATGGTGAGGAAAAGCCAGGGCCGGAGGCGCCATGCTTGATGTTACTGCCTGTCCAGGTACCGGTCATGCTTTGCTTAAGGGTAACGCTGGAGCCACCGCCAGTCACCACTGTATCAAAGTTGTAGGTATGGCCGCTTTTTACCCCGGAGTTACGGTTGTAGCGCAGTACGCGCTTGGTTTCGTAAGGGGCGATCTGGGTGGCTTCCTGCGCCCACTCGCTGCCCGGTGTAAGGGTTTTGGTGCCATAATGATTCACGGAAACCGTGACAGTTTCCGGGGTGGTATTGGTAATAAACACGTAGCTGTCGGCACTGGCTTGCTGACTGCCCAGCAGTCCGGCAAACAGTATAGCCCCCGTGGCGATGTTGAGTTTTTGACTCATTATTAGTTCCCTGCGATCGATGTGACCGGTATTAAAAAAGAGGTTGTCCGATGAGTTCATAGCCATTCTGGCTATGGCGTACTGGATGCTAATTGATCAGTACGGCTTTGTTATGACAGATCACGACAGAATCGTTGACATGAGACGAACGGTAAAAATTCATTTTTAACTGCATCACACTTTTTATAAATCAGTCATTTAAATGAAACGTGAATGTAACTTGAACACATTGTGAAAGTGATTTTTTTATGCCATAAGGTGGTTGTATAAGAAAGATTTTGCAGGCAGCTTTAATAAAAAAAGCCATGCTAAGCCCTAACGGTTAGCATGGCCAAAGGGGTATTTGAGGGAGGATTCAGGGCCGTGGAGAGACGCCCTACTCAAATACCGGGAAAGGGTCGGGCAGCGTGGTCATGTGGTCTATTTCCTGTGGCTGGATCAGGCACTGTTTCAGCTGTGCCTTGATAGTGGTTTCATCCAGCCCCTGACCAATAAACACCAGTTGCTGGCGGCGGTCACCAAACTGTTTGTGCCAGTGCTTTAATATCCCTTCAACCTGTACTTTATCTTCTGGCCAGTTGTCAAAAGGCGTGGCAGCCCACCATGTACCGGCAGGGCTGACATTCCCAAGAGTACCCGCCAGTGACCACACCAGGGCATCGGCAGGGCGGGTACTCAGCCAGAAATAACCTTTGGCCCGTACCAGATTTTGTGGCAGGGTTTCAAAAAACTGCATCAAACGCTGTGGGTGAAAAGGCAGATGGGTTTCGTAGGCAAAGCTGGACATGCCGTAGGTGTCGGACTCGGAAACTTCCTCTCCGCGCAGGGTGTGCAGCCAGCCGGGGGCTTGTTGCGCTTGTTCAAAGTCAAACTTGTTGGTATTCAAAATTTTGTGCAAATCCAGCTTGCCATGTACGGCACAAACAATCTCGGCACGCGGGTTAAGCGCATGCAGGATGGCAAACAATTGTTGTTCCTGCGCTTTCGTTACCAGATCACATTTAGTGATGACCAGTACATCGCAAAATTCCACCTGTTCAATCAGCAGGTCTACCACATGGCGCTCATCTTCCTCGCCCAGGGTTTCGCCATGCTCGGCCAGGGTGGCCTTGGACTGGTAATCCTTTAAAAAGTTGTAGGCATCCACCACGGTCACCATGGTATCCAGCCGGGCTATGTCCGACAGGCTGCGGCCATCTTCATCGCTAAAAGTAAAGGTTTCCGCTACCGGTAAGGGTTCGGAAATACCGGTGGATTCAATCAGCAGGTAATCAAAGCGCTGTTCCTTGGCCAGCTTGTCAATTTCTAGCAGCAGGTCTTCACGCAGGGTACAGCAAATGCAGCCGTTGGACATTTCCACCAGCTTTTCCTGCTGGCGCGACAGTGCGGCATCGCCATTTTTCACCAGCTGTGCATCAATGTTGACTTCCGACATATCATTGACAATGACTGCCACCCGCAGGTTACCGCGGTTATTAAGCACCTGATTGAGCAGGGTGGTTTTGCCAGCCCCCAGAAAACCGGAAAGCACGGTAACTGGTAAGCGCTGTTGGCTGGCAGTGGCTGATGTAGCGATAGATGGGCTGGACATGGCTTGTTAACAACTGGCTAAATTTGAATTTATGTAATGTTATAATATAACAATTAAATTGACAACAAAATTATTTGTGCCGTTGATAGTTTAGGTCAGTTCAGCAACAGCGGGTGGCTCTGTTCCTGCCGCAATATAGCCGTGGACTGGCTGCAATCAATAGCTTATTTCCATCAATATAGTGCTTGCTGTGTTCACATAACTATGAAATATTTTAAGGGCTTAAGGCAATACGCAGCAAAGCGGGGACCTTATTGGCAAAGCTTTTAAACACAACAATGATGGTTAAGGAATAATGATAATGGCA
>JASLIR010000026.1 GCA_030152125.1 Alkanindiges sp. | reverse complement strand
AAGCAATCCATTCAGCTTAAGCACAACCTGCAAAAACTACAGGCAAACCATACACAGGTCATCAGCAAAACCGCAGAAGCCGCCTTGCCGCTGCTTAACCGGCATTTTGACCTGGTTTTTCTCGATCCACCCTATAGCCTGGATTTATGGGAAACGCTGGCGCAACTGGTTCAGCCACTGTTAACAGCCAACGCCAAAATTTATGTAGAGGCAGACCGGCCACTGGCGCAACTTAAACTGCCAGCAAACTGGCAACTGCTTAAACAGACTAAGGCAGGTCAGGTACATGGCGGCTTGTACCAGTTGACGCAGGGCTGATCCGGCTTGAAAAAGGCTACAGCAACCGTTTAGGACTGTTTGGATGGCAGGCCCAGTTTCACTGCCTTTTCACACAGCTGCTTCTGGTTTAAATAAAGCTGCTGCTTCTCCACCGCAGATTCAGGGCGCTCCAGCAAGGCACGCGCCCATACATCAAAGGACAGCAAGGCGCCCTTACAGATCGTGTATTGATCCCCTACCACACTGTCGGTCTGCTTTACATCCATACGCCATTGCACCAGTAACTCACGTACTGGGGTAAATACCAGCTTTTCCAGTGCATCCTGATTGGCAGGAGAGCCGGACTGAATTAAAACAGGCTCTGACTGCTGTAAATAGGACAAGGTTTTCTGCGCCAGTCCGGATGCATCGGTTGACAGCTTAACAGCCGGTTTAACCTGATACGCTTCATGGTTACCATCACTGGCCGTTGGTTTTCCAGCCTGCTGCACCTCAGATGCCGGCTTGCCACAAGCCAGCAGTACCCCGCACAAAGCCACTATCACCACCTGTTTCATGCACTCACCTGACTCACTGATAAATCTGGGTACTTATTCTAATACAAAACGCCCTTTCATCGCATAAGTATCCTGCAACCACCCAAAATGCCTGCAAGATTGCCATAAACGAGCAGTCATTATGGCCTGAATGCGAAATCCAATAGTGATATGCTTGATTTCAGTGCCGATCAATGATGCAATTCGCTTTGTCCATTCCACCCCTGGAGCATGTAATGTCTGTGACCCTTGGTACCCCACTTCAATCCTCTGCATTTCGTGTGTTAATGCTTGGTTCCGGCGAACTTGGCAAAGAAGTGGCCATTGCCTTACAACGCCTGGGGGTTGAAGTATTTGCAGCCGACCGCTATGCCAATGCGCCCGCCATGCAGGTGGCGCATCACGCACGCGTATTAAATATGGCAGACCGCAGCGAACTGCAGGCATTAATTGACGAGGTAAAACCGAACCTGATTGTGCCGGAAATTGAGGCCATTGCGACTGACCTGTTACTGGAAATTGAAGCCAGCGGACAGGCTACGGTAATTCCTTCTGCCAAGGCAGCGCACCTGACCATGAACCGTGAAGGAATTCGCCGTCTGGCCGCAGAAACTTTGGGGCTACCAACCTCCTCTTATCGTTTTGCCGATAGCCTGGAAAATTTCCGCGCCGCCTGCGACGACATCGGTTATCCCTGCTTTATCAAACCAGTTATGTCCTCCAGTGGTAAAGGCCAATCGCGCATTACCGCCTATGAGCAGGTTGATGCGGCCTGGGAATATGCCCTGCAGGGCGGCCGGGTGAATCAGGGTAAAGTGATTGTAGAAGGCCAGATCAACTTTGATTTTGAAATTACCTTACTGACCGTACGTGCCAAAAATCCGGAAACGGGTGTGATTGAAACGCATTTCTGCGATGCCATTGGTCACCGTCAGGAGTCCGGTGATTATGTGGAAAGCTGGCAACCGCAGCCCATGACCGATAAAGCGCTGGAAAATGCCAAACATATTGCGCATACCGTGACCGAAGCGCTGGGTGGCTGTGGACTATTTGGTGTCGAGCTGTTTGTAAAAGGCGATATGGTGTGGTTTAGCGAAGTGTCACCACGCCCGCACGATACCGGCCTGGTGACACTGGCCAGCCAGTGCCAGAGTGAATTTGAGCTGCATGCACGCGCTATCCTGGGTTTGCCGGTAGATACTACCCGCCACAGTCATGCTGCCAGCGCCGTTATTTATGCCGGCCGTGATGCCAGCAACCTGAAATTCAGCAACCTGGAACAGGCATTAGCCGTAAAAGGCTCCGACCTGCGCCTGTTTGGCAAACCGGAAGGTTTTAGCAAGCGCCGTATGGGAGTTGCCACAGTGTATGCAGCAAACACCACACTGGCCAGAACACTGGCCAAGCAAGTAGCAGATACGGTGGTGGTGAGCGAATAAACCAGCTTGCCAACCCGCATTAGACTGACCGGTCTGACTGGGTGGTGCCTCAACCATCCAGTCAGAATTACAGCGCAAGCCATTAACCATAAATCCAATAAAAACATTAACTTTCAAATCGTTAAATCTTTTTTAGCAGTTATTGCCACTTTTTTTTCAAAACCGCTACAATAGCCCTGCAGCAGCACCGTATCGATTATTATTTTCCTGTATAGCATGAGAGACGCCCTACATGATAACACCTAAGCCCCAGACGTTTGTTGAACAGGATGGCGAGGTTAAAGGGCTGGCAAACTGGCTAAAAGCGCTGGATAAGCAGCTTGACCATGAGCTGCAGGAAGGTGCCTATATTCGTGATGTGGTGAATGCCCGGGCCAAAGCAACAGACGACGCCTTAAAGTATTTGTGGCAAAAACACCAGCTGCCCGAACAGGAACTGGCACTACTGGCAGTGGGCGGCTATGGCCGTCTGGAAATGCTGCCCTATTCCGATGTGGACATTCTGATTCTTAGCCGGGAAGCCATTAGTGTTGAACTGGGCGACCACATTTCTGCCTTTATTTCCAGCTTATGGGACATCGGTTTTAAGCCGGGTGTCAGTGTACGCTCGCTGGAAGAATGTTTTGATGCCGCGCTGGATATTACCGTAGCAACCAGTCTGGTGGAATCACGCCTGATTATTGGCGATTCGCAACTGGCACAAAAGCCGCGCAAAATTGTTTCAAAATGCTGGTCTGATAAAACGTTCTTTGAAGAAAAAATGAAAGAACAACAGCGCCGCTACGCACAGCATAATAATACCGAAAGCAACCTGGAACCGGACATTAAAAACGCCCCGGGTGGCCTGCGCGACTTAAACCAGATAGGCTGGATTGCCAAACGGCATTTTCGTGTGGTACGCGTTTATGACCTGGTCCATCTGGGTTTTATCAGTGACTTTGAGCTAAAAGAGCTGGAACGCGCCGAAGATTTCCTGTGGCGTATCCGCTACCAGTTACACCGTATTAGTAACCGCGATGAAAACCGTTTACTGTTTGATTATCAGCGTGATGTTGCCAGCCGGCTTGGTTTTGTACAACATGAGCATGATCCGGCTAACTATGCCGTAGAGCAGTTCATGAAAGCCTATTACCGGGTAGCGATGAAAGTATCCACGCTGAATGAAATGTTGCTGGCCTACTTTTATGAGTCGGTCATCGAACCAAGACTGGAAGACGAAGAACAACTGGTTATAACGCCCATCAATGAGCGTTTTGAACTGATTGGCGGAAAAATTTCCGTCACCCACCACCGGGTATTCTCGCAAACACCGAGTGCTATCCTGGAACTGTTTTTCCTGATGGCCAACCAGCCAGACAACAAGGGTATCCGTGCCCGTACCCTGCGCCTGCTGATGCTGGCAGCCAAAACCATTGACGACAATTTCCGCAATAATCCGGTACACCGTGCCCTGTTCATGGCTATCCTGCGTGCGCCGCATAACCTGTACGATACCCTGCATGCCATGAAACGCTACGGGGTATTGGGCAAGTATATTCCGGCATTTGGCCAGATTACCGGCCTGATGCAGTATGACCTGTTCCATATTTACACGGTGGATGCGCATACCCTGCTGCTGATCCGCAACCTGCAACGCTTTGGCCAACCGGAATTTGCCAAGGACTATCCGGTAGTCAGTTCGGTGTTCCAGCGTCTGGACCGCAAGGAAATTGTTTATCTGGCGGCTATTTTCCATGACATTGCCAAAGGCCGTGGTGGTGACCATAGCGAACTGGGTGCAGAAGATGCGATTGAGTTCTGCCGCGATCATGGCTTAAGTGACCGTGAAGGCAAGATTGTGGCCTGGCTGGCACAAAACCATCTGGTGATGTCGATTACCTCGCAAAAGAAAGACATTTCCGACCCGGATATCGTCAAAGCCTTTGCTGACCAGATGGGTGACATGATTCATCTGGACTACCTGTATGCCTTAACGGTTGCTGACATTAATGCCACCAACCCCAAACTGTGGAACTCGTGGCGTGCCTCCTTAATGCGCCAGCTGTATACCAAGGCACGCGACATTATCCGTACCGGTCTGGACCGTCCGGTGGATCATCAGCTGATTATTGAAGACACCAAGTTTGAAGCCATGCAGGTACTCAGTGAGGATTACCCGTATGCTTCGGTAGAGGCGATCTGGCGTGAACTGGGGGATGACTATTTCCTGAAGGAACGTGCCGATGAAGTGGCCTGGCATACCAAGGCCATCATTGAACATGGCGATAACCCTGCCCCGCTGGTACTGATCCGCGAGCACCGCCAGCTGTCCAAGGATGCGGCTGAAATCTTTATTTATACGCGTGACTTGTCCAACCTGTTTGCCGCTACCGTAACCGTACTGGATCAAATGAACCTGGATGTTCAGGATGCGCGTATTATTACTGCCACCAAGGCTTTTTCGCTGGATACCTACGTGGTGCTGGATCGCTTTGGCACCTTATTAAGTGATCCGCAGCGCAAGCATGAAGTGGTGCATGCCCTAAGCCATGCCCTGTCGCACCCGGAAGCCTTCCCTACACTGCTGGAACGCCGTATCCCGCGCCAATTGCGTCACTTTGCAGTACAAACCGAAGTATCGGTTAACCTGAACATCGTCCTGCAACAAAATATCGTGGAAATTATGACCCTGGACCAACCGGGGCTACTGGCCCGTATTGGGGCAATTTTCATGCAGCACGGGCTGGATATTCACTCGGCACGCATTGCTACCCTCGGCGAGCGTGCGGAAGACAGCTTTTATGTGACCAAGCGTGATGGCAAACCGTTAAGCGCGGAAGAAGCCTACGAGTTCAGTAAATTATTGCGTAAAACCCTGGATGAAGCCTCACAAGGTGTTTCCGTGGTGTCCTGATCTGTTAAACGACATGCAGCCCAGCTTGCTGCATGTCATGTTGCACACACAGGTTTTGCACCAATAAGCTTTCCTTTAAATCATATAGTTTGAATACCAGAGTAGTGTGGATGAACCCTGCAATTAGTCAATTACACCCCTATCCCTTTGAAAAACTGGCTAAACTGTTTGCCGATATTCAGCCTGCCAGCCTGCCAAATATTGCACTGTCGATTGGCGAACCCAAGCACCAGTCCCCGGAATTTGTAAAACAGGCATTAATTGACGCCTTGCAGCATTTATCCACTTACCCCAGCAGTAAAGGCCTGCCTGCCCTGCGCGAAAGCATTGCCCACTGGCTCAAGCAGCGTTTTCACCTGGCGCAGATTGATAGCGAAACACAGGTATTACCAGTCAGTGGTACCCGTGAGGCATTATTTTCCTTTGTACAGGCCGTGGTGGATCGCAATCAATGTGATGGCAGCGGAAAGCCTTATGTACTGATGCCAAACCCGTTTTACCAGATTTACGAAGGTGCGGCGATTCTGGCTGGTGCCACGCCACAGCTATACAACTGTACGGCAGCCAATGGCTATCTGGGCAATTTTGATGAGATTTCGCCTGAAGTATGGAAAAACACCCAACTGCTGTTTATCTGTACACCGGGCAATCCCACTGGTTCAGTGATTCCCAAAGAGCAACTGAAAAAGCTGATTGCCTTATCTGACCAGTATGGCTTTGTCATTGCCTCGGATGAATGCTACTCCGAACTGTATTTTGATGCAGCACCGACCGGGTTACTGGAAGCCTGTGCCGAACTGGGCCGCCATGACTATAAAAACTGTGTGGTATTCCACTCCCTGTCCAAACGCTCCAACCTGCCCGGCCTGCGCTCCGGCTTTGCAGCGGGTGATGCCTCCATTCTGGCAGATTACCTGAAATACCGTACCTATCACGGCGCTGCAATGCCGGTACAACACCAGTTGGCCTCCATTGCCGCCTGGCGCGACGAAGCCCATGTGGAACAGAACCGTGTGCTGTATCGCCAAAAGTTTGATTTGTTCCTGACCGAGCTTGGTCACCTGCTGCCATTTAAAAAGCCGGATGCCGGTTTTTACTTCTGGCTACCTGTGGAAGATGACGAGAAATTTGCCCGTCATCTTTACCAACATGCCAATATTACGGTATTACCGGGGCGCTACTTATCGCGCGACACCACAAGCGGCAACCCCGGGCAAAACCATGTGCGCATGGCACTGGTGGCCGACATTGCCCAATGTGAACAGGCCATCCAGCGCTTAAAGCAGATTATGTAAGGTATTGCATTCGCTATCAAAAGCCCGAGTTTAATACTTGGGCTTTTTTGTTTGCCGGAAAATCAGAGCACGACGAATAAACTGTCCAACTTGATGGAATGCAGTTCATTTGGCGGGTTTAGCCAAATAGCTGTTGCCTACCTATTGCAAAGTGATGCAGCCTGCCTTAATTTTTTAGCTCTCCTTTTAGCCCTGAGCTATCACGATATGAAACTTTACGACATGCACTTTTCCGGCAACTGCTACAAAGTAAGGTTGTTATTGTCTTTTTTACAACTGGACTACCAGTTAATCCCGGTCGACCTGCTGAGTAAAGAACAAAAAAAACCGGATTACCTGAAAATAAATGAACTGGGGCAAGTACCAGCACTGGAAGATCAAGGCCAGTATATTCGCGATTCACAAGCCATCCTGACTTATCTGGCGCGCCAGCACGATAGCAGGCAGCAATGGCTGCCACAGGATGCCTTAGGGCTGGCGTTAGTCAGTCAGTGGTTATCCACCGCCAGTAATGAAATTGCCAATGGCCTGGCAGCAGCACGGGTATTCCATATTTTTAAACGCCCGGACATTCATATTGAGCAGGCCACTGCGCGTGGACATTATATTTTAAAAGTAATCAACCAGCATCTGGAAGGCCGCGAATGGCTGGAGCTAAACCGCCCCACTATCGCGGATGTGGCCTGCTTTCCCTACATTGCCATGGCACACGAAGGCCAGATTGATATTCAGGCCTACCCGAATGTAGCTGCCTGGGTACAACGCTTCGCACAACTGCCGCATTTTATTGCCGTGCCGGACATTCGCAGTCTGACTACTGCTTAAAAAAGAGGCACAAAATAAAAGGCACCACCGAGGTGCCTCTCACTGCCATACGCCTTACCCTGTTAGATGCTGTTAAGCGTATGTATAGTCCAGATAGCGCAGGATATCCGCAGACTCGTACATGGCCACTCCGGTATTAGGATCAATCAGGTAGGGCACCTGCATCTTGCTATTGCGGTTGATTTCCTTTTCACGCTTGCCACCCTGTAACGGGCAGTACTTGCCGGGCTTCAGGCGAAACACCGCAGGGCCTATATCCTGCCAGCGCTCTTTCGCCACGTTGTGCAGTACATACGCAATTTCCAGCTCACACAAACGCTCGCGTACCAGGCGGGTATACGGGCTGCCTTCAAAACTCCACAGCTGTAACAACTGGTTGGGCGCCGGCTTGCTGGTGTTGGACTTCTCTGCCCTTAAGCCCCTTAAACCACGTGGCACACCAGTCAATAATTCACGTATCGGGCGTTTAGGCAGGTTTTGCCACTTTTTTGGGGTTGTTCCTGTTTTCCCATAATACTCAAACAGGTAATCAATAATCTTCTGCGACTCCAGAATCTTCAGGCCAGTGTTTTCATCCACCAGCAAGGGAAACTGGGTTTTTCCTGCAATACGCTCTGCCGTTGGCCTAAAGCGGGTGCCTTTTTTAGGACATGGATAAACTTCCACATCCAGATTCAGGGTGGTAATCACTTCCCGCACACGGCGGCAAAAAGGACTGGCCTCAATATCGTACAGCTTGAGTGGCAATTCCGGCTGATTGGGATGTGGGGTGCCGGTTACTCCACGCCCGCCTTCCAGCACGGTGGCTACAACGGATTGCAACACTTTAATCTGGTGTAAAATCATAAAAAACAACTCAAGTGAGCAAAAAACAATTAATCAACCAGTTTTTTACTGGATACCAGAATGCCATTATTATCGGCGTAAATATAATCACCCTGATTAATTGTCACACCACCAAAGCTCAGGCTTAAACCGGTTTCACCAGCACCCTTACGGTTACTTTTTTGTGGTATGGGTGCCAGTGCCTGCACACCCAGATCCAGCGCAGCCAGGGCATCTACATCACGCACACAACCATAAACAACCACACCAGACCAGCCAAACTTCACCGCACTTTCACCAATCAGGTCACCCAGCAAGGCACAGCGCATGGATGCCCCACCGTCTACCACCAGTACCTTGCCCTGGCCATCTGTTGCCAGCAGCTCTTTAACCCGGGAGTTATCCTCAAAACACTTGACGGTAACCACCTCACCGCCAAACGCTTTACGGCCACCAAAATTCTTAAAGGATTTACCATCAATGGATGGACTTACTACTTGTGTATCAGGATGATCATCTAATAAATCACAGGTAACAAAAGCAACAGCACTCATTGGTTGTTCTCCAGGGTAAGGGTTAACATATCAGCATTGGAATATAGCGCTTTTCCATGGCCGCGTAATCCCGCCACTTTCAGCATGGCAGTCGCCACGCGCTGGGCCTCAATCGGACGATACGACCAGGTTTCAGGAATAACCGGTTTAAATGCCTTGAACAGGGATTGCGCCAGCCCTTCGGCAAGGCGGCTGTCCTGATGCTGGCCAATCAGCAGGGAGGGCTGAAAGATGGAGAGGCGTGGAAAATCTAACTGGCTAACGGCCTGCTCCAGCTCACCTTTTACCTTATTGTAAAATACCAGCGATTTGCTATCGGCACCTGTCGCGCTAAGCAACAGGAAATGCCCCACACCAAGCTGATGCATCAGGATGGCAAAATTAAGGTTCAGGCTAAAATCGACCGCATAAAAAGCCTGTTTGCTGCCCGCCACTTTCTGGGTAGTGCCCAGGATGGAAAATGCATCCCCGCCTGTTAAAGGCAAATCCCTGAGTGCCTCCTCAAGCTGGCTGAAATCGGGAATTATCAGCGTTTGCACCTTGGCTGAGCATTCAACCACAGGCTGGCGGCGTACAATCTGATACACGGTATGATAACGGTCACTTTGCGCCAGTTGTGCCACCAGTTGCGCACCAACCAGCCCGGTTGCACCAATCACAATGGCGCTTTGAGCAGCATTTGTATTCATTTTCAACTCCGCCTTATTTTAAAAGCTTATACACTGCACAGGCATATGATAACGCGAGCATTATTAATGTCCGATATTAAAGCCTTTTGATGCAATAAAGAAATGTTAATTAAGGCCTATATAATTATCCGCTGTTACCGTGTAAAATTAGCGCCTGATTCAAGTGGTTTAAGGTCATTTTAACTTGACTTTAGCGTTCGATTTGTGCAGAATTCGCCACTTGTTTACGGGCTGGCTGTGTACAATTGCTTACGCATTGCCAAAAAGGCCCGCCCCTAACTTATATATTGTTCTAAGGAGTGCACGAGTGGCAAACTCTGCTCAAGCTAAAAAGCGCGCGCGCCAAAACCTGAAAGCGCGTCAACACAACGCAAGCCTGCGTTCTATGGTTCGTACCTACATCAAAAAAGTAGTTAACGCTATCGCCACTGGCGAACAAGCGGTTGCTGCTGAAGCCTACAAGAAAGCTGTTCCAGTGATCGACCGTATGGCTGATAAAGGTATCATCCACAAAAACAAGGCTGCTCGTCACAAGAGCCGCCTGAATGCACACGTTAAAGCATTAGCTGGCAAATAATTTTTTAATTATTTGTTGTGCCTGAAAGCCCGCTTATGCGGGCTTTTGCATATCTGGCTTTTCACTTTTTGTGAATTACATTTCTCCACATGACTTCCCTGCACTGCAACTGCTACAACAACATGAGCGCTATGCCTCCACCAAGTGATTATCAGGTGTATCATGCAATATCAGGGAAGTTGTCATTGCGGAAACATCCGCTTCCATGTGCAGGGTGATATTGATAATGCCCTGTCCTGTAACTGTTCCATCTGCCAGCGTAAAGGCTCCTTATTGTGGTTTACTGCCTTTGATCAGCTGGAACTGCTCACACCGGTAGAAAACATCAGCACCTATACCTTTAACAAACATGTGATTCAGCACCACTTTTGTGCCAATTGCGGTATTCACCCCTTTGGCGAAGGCACCGACCCCAAGGGCAACCATATCGCAGCCATTAATATCCGCTGCCTAGAAGACTTTGACCTGAAATCGATTCAGATTAACGAATATGATGGCAAATCTGTTTGACGAACTGTGGGCAAAATCACCACAAATTAGTGGTGCAACCCGGCTGCTGGCCTTAATTGGCGCACCACTCACTCATGCCAAAACACCGCTGCTAGCTAATCAGTGGTTAATGCGGCAGGAAATTTTTGGCAAGTATGTGCTGCTACCCTTACAAACTGCGCCACAGGATCTGGCAAGTGTGATTAATGGCCTGCGCCATATAGAAAGCTTTAGCGGTGCAGTCATTACCATGCCGCATAAAACCAGCATTGTCCCGCTACTGGATGAGCTAAGCCCGGAAGCCAGCCAGGTAGGTGCCGTCAATGTCATCCGGCGTGAACCTTCCGGGCAACTGGTAGGTACCCTGCTGGATGGGGAAGGCTTTGTGCTGGGCTTAAAACAGGCAGGCCATAAGGTACAACACAGCCGCTGCCTGCTGAAAGGTGCTGGCGGTGCTGCATCGGCCATTGCCTTTGCACTGGCACGGCACGGCTGCGCTGCTTTGGTCATTGAAAACCGTAATATGGAAAAAGCCCGGCAACTGGCTGATAAAATTGCACAGTATTTCCCGGCAGTTCAGGTTCAGGCCAGTCATACGGCAGGGGATCATTTTGATATTGCCATCAATGCCACCAGCCTGGGTATGAATGCCGAGGATGAACTGCCCTTTAGTCACAGCATGATTGAGCAAAGCCAGTTAATTGCCGAATGCGTGATTAGTGTGGATGAAACACCCTTGCTAAAACAGGCCAAGGCCAGTGGAAAAGCAACCCATGCCGGCCTTGCCATGTTACAGGCGCAATTAGAGATGATGATGCGCTTTATGACGCAGCAGACCGCTTAACCAATAAGCGCAGCAACTACCACTCGGAAACACCACTGTCGTTTTTAAACATGTACTCCGGCAGCTGCGCATCTTCAGTAAAGCGCTCACCTTTAAACACATTGACCACTTCAATCTTGCCCTGAATATGTGAGTTGAACTCATCTAGTTGCGCAGCAGGCACCCACAACTCCTGGCAGAACGAATCACCCACCACTTTTACTTCAAACTGGTTGATATAGTCATCCGGCATTTCAAAACGCAGTACATAGCCAATAAAGCCACCGCCTGCATCCTTGGTATTCCAGTCGTGGGCAATTTTTTCGGCATACTGCTGTGTCAGCACCGGGTAAAAAATGGGTTGCCAGTACAGGCGTGGTGGAAACTGGCGAAAGCCACTTTCCACAATTAAGCGATATTCAAACAGGCCAACCGGCCGATACAAATACATTTTCTTTCTCTTGGTTTTTTATTTTGCCATGCCAGAGTCTGCTGATAGTCCCTAGATAATAGCGTTAAACACAGGTGTACTCAGCACCTGCTCCACATAAAACACGTGGTGCTTGCCACGCCATATCCAGTGTACCTGAGACTGCTCAAAGCTGTCACCCTCAAACCACAGGAATGCGCCTTCCATCATGTGTGGCCAGTCCTGCTTTTCAATCAGGGTATGTCCCGCCATCAGGGAAAACATGGCTGCCAGGATGGTATCGTGACTCACCGCCAGGGATAACTGGCCGACTGCCCTGGTCTGGTGCTCAAACAGCAAACGTAAAATATCCAGCACGCCCTGCATGGGCATTTTCATACCGGGCAACTGGTTATTTAAAAAGGCGTTAATAAACTTTAAGGCCCCATACTGAATAAAATGCGGCCCCGCCAGATTCACATCCAGCACAAAGCTTCCCGGCTCCACCAGTAGCGTATGCTGTGCTACATCGGCCAGGCTTTTATCATCAGGATGACCAAAACCATCCAGCATAATGGTAGCAGTATCTACACAACGCGGCACAGGGCTACTAATACAGCTGCTGATCTCCCGTCCGCTTTCCCTGGCCAGAAACTTGCCCCACTCAAAGGCCAGATCGCGCCCAATCTCGGTTAACGGCAGCTGATAACTGGCAAAGCCGTTATTCGGTGCACGCTCACGAATAGAGTGTCTGGTCAGCAATACCAAAGGCTGCTGTAAATCAGGTAATAAGTCGAATGCCTCAAACATGGAGCGAGGCAGGTGCTGTTGTAATACGTCGGTCACGGGATGATGCACTGTTTCTTTATCATCCAGCACTATAACACGTCATTTAACGGCTGTGGTGCATCAAGCCTTCGCTTTGCTGCACCTTTATTGACCGGTTTTTAACCTCACAGATGACAGAATACCCACACCACCCAGGCTATGGCACCTGACGAACCACCTGTAATGCCGGGTCACGGTAAATATTGCTACGCACTGCCACAAAATGATCATTCAGCAACACATCACGCTGGTTATAGCGGAATGGCCGTCCATGCACATCATAAACCCCGCCACCAATGGCCTCCAGCAAGCCTTGCCCCGCAGCGGTATCCCATTCCGACGTCGGGTGCAAACGGGGATACACATCAATTTCCCCCTCCACCATCAAACAGAACTTATAGGCACTACCAGCATTTTTAATAGTAAATGCCTGACCTGTTGCGGTTAAAGCCTGCTTAAACTCATTGTAGGCTGTGCGGTCACTGCGCCGGGTGATGGCCACACGCCACGGCTGCAGGGTTTCAACGGCTTTAGGCTCGATAATAGACCACTGTTGCCCACCTGGCACAGTATCCACCCGGTAAACCGGGCCTGCTTTTTCAGCAATATAAATACGATGCTGGGTGGGTACGCCAATCACACTCAATACCACATGGCCATGGTCAATCAGGGCGATATTCACGGTAAACTCACCGGTTTTATTGATAAACTCGCGGGTGCCATCCAGCGGGTCAACCAGCCAGAAATGATGCCAGTCATGGCGGCCATCAAAACTGGAGGACTCCTCAGATAAAACCGGTATATCAGGCCTAAGCGTGTACAAGCACTGCTCAATCATCTCATGCGCAGCCAGGTCAGCCTCGGTAATGGGTGACTCATCCAGTTTACTGGCAATCTGCAAGCGTTCATGTTGTAACCAGTGCTGGTAATATTGATTCAAACGGTCATTCACCGCTTGCACCAGATCAACCAAAGCCGTTACTCTTTCATTGGTGGGTTTCGTTTGCAGGCTCATTATTTAACTCGTTACATTTATTTTAACATTCGGCATTTTTCAAATCAGGTAGACGTGTTTGAGTATTCAGTGGCATAACGTGGATGTTGTAATGTTCGATATGGATGGAACATTACTGGATTTGGCATTTGATAACCTGTTCTGGCAACAGACGGTGCCACATGCGTGGGCAACTGCCAACCAGCACAGCCTGGAGGCTGCCAAACAGATTCTGTATCCGAAGTTCAAGGCACAGGAAGGCTCGCTCAACTGGTACTCGCTACCCTACTGGAGCGATACCCTGCAACTTGATCTTACGCAGCTAAAAAAGCAAATACAAGCACATATCAGCCTGCGCCCACATGCCCTGCATATCCTGCAACACCTGAAAGCGGCGGGGAAAAGCCTGTGGCTGGTAACCAATGCCCACCCCATTGTGCTGGATATCAAAATGCAGCAAACCGGGATTGATCACTTTTTTGAACATTTAATTTCCAGTCATGACCTTGGCTTTGCCAAAGAACAGGCTGGCTTCTGGCAACAACTGGAACAGCGCTTTGACTTCCATAAAGGCCGTAGCATATTTATTGATGACAGTGAGCCAGTATTACATGCAGCACATGACTATGGCATCGCGCACCTGTACAGCATTGCACAGCCGGACAGTAAACAGCCAAAACGCTTGCCACAGCAGTTGAAATTTCCGGCGCTGGATCAATTAATAGAGCTAACGCATGGTTTGGAATATCCCCAGACCATGCGTGCAATGGCACAGGATGTTTAACTGGCTTAATACGTGCTTTATCAACATTGATTAACCTTAATTAACCGCTAAGGGATGATTTATGGCGCAACAAAAAAGCAGGCAGGATGGTGAGAACCCGCAGGTACAGGACAGTGTGCGTGCGGATAAATGGCTGTGGGCTGCACGTTTCTTTAAAACCCGCAGCATGGCTAAAGACGCAATTGAAGGCGGCAAAATACACCATCAGGGCGAGCGCATTAAGGTCAGTAAAGACTTGCGTGTAGGCATGACTTTAAGCATCCGCCAGGGCTTTGAAGAAAAAACCGTGATTATTCTCGCTTTGTCCGCCGTGCGTGGTGGCGCGCCACAAGCGCAGCTGCTGTATCAGGAAACCGAAGACAGCATTGCCAAGCGCGAGTTTTATGCGGCCCAGCGCAAGCTGTCCAATCTGGCACGCCCAGACAACAAGCCCAGCAAGCGCGACCGTCGGCAAATCGAACGTTTTCAGCATAGTCATCAGGGCAACTACAGCACAGATGATGAGGGCTTTTAACAGATTGATATTCAGGGCTTCAGCTGCGTCAATTTATGTCGCATGACTGTATTTACCCCCTACCCGCTAACCTTAAATTTTGTCACTATCTGTTTGCCAAGACATGTCACAGTACGCTGTTATAGATGCGGTTACAAAACACCGTGATACGGCAACGAGGCATCCACTTTAGTTTTTAAAGATTTCAGCGTATAAACGCTACACAGTAATGAGGTTCATGAGATGGATGAGAACAAAAGCAAGGCACTTAACGCAGCCTTAAGCC
This sequence comes from Alkanindiges sp., assembly GCA_030152125.1. Classification (GTDB taxonomy): domain Bacteria; phylum Pseudomonadota; class Gammaproteobacteria; order Pseudomonadales; family Moraxellaceae; genus JASLIR01. Next base: position 1,279 of record JASLIR010000026.1, on the reverse strand, counting down.
AGATTGAAAAGCAGTTCGGTAAAAATACCGTCATGCGTCTGGGTGAAAACAGCGTACAGGCTGTTGAAGCCGTATCTACCGGATCTTTAAGTCTGGATATTGCACTGGGGATTGGCGGTTTGCCAAAAGGCCGTATTGTGGAAATTTACGGGCCGGAATCTTCCGGTAAAACCACACTGACCCTGCAGGCCATTGCAGAATGTCAAAAAACGGGTGGTACAGCAGCATTTATTGATGCCGAGCATGCGCTGGATCCAAACTATGCCCGCAAACTGGGTGTAGACATTGATAACCTGCTGGTTTCCCAGCCCGACAACGGCGAACAGGCACTGGAAATTGCCGATATGCTGGTACGTTCCGGCGCGGTAGACCTGATTGTTATCGACTCCGTTGCCGCACTGACCCCAAAAGCGGAAATTGAAGGCGAAATGGGCGACTCGCACATGGGCCTGCAGGCACGCCTGATGAGCCAGGCACTGCGTAAAATTACTGGTAATGCCAAGCGCTCCAACTGTATGGTGATCTTCATCAACCAGATTCGTATGAAGATTGGTGTGATGTTTGGTAGCCCGGAAACCACTACCGGTGGTAACGCCCTGAAGTTCTATGCCTCTGTACGTCTGGATATCCGCCGTATTGGCCAGGTAAAAGAAGGCGAAGAGATTGTTGGTTCTGAAACCAAAGTTAAAGTAGTGAAGAACAAAATGGCACCGCCTTTCCGTGAGGCTACCTTCCAGATTATGTATGGCCTGGGTACCAACCGCCTGGGCGAGCTGGTGGACCTGGCTGCTGCGCAGGACATCGTGCAAAAAGCTGGCGCCTGGTACTCCTACAAAGGTAACAAGATTGGCCAGGGTAAAAATAACGTGATTCGTTATTTTGATGAAAACAAGGCCATTGCTCAAGAAATTGAAAAGCAGGTACGTGACCTGTTACTGGTAAAACCGGAAGGCCGCCCAGTGGAAGAAGAAGATGAGCGTGAACCGGGTCTGGCTGAACTGGATTTATAATCCTGCCTTGACCAACCGGCTGTTGATCTGATGAAAGTAGCACTCCTGTGCTACTTTTATTTTTTGTATGGATGGTAGATGATGCCTGATAACAACAAACAACCAGACAATTAATCCAGACACCTAACCCAGATAACTGATATAGGGCCCATCATGCAAAAATTGGCGGTCTTGACCACCCTGCTACTTAGCCTCAGTCTGCAAGCTGGACGTGCAGATAATACACGCGTGCCGGTCACGGCTGATACTCAAAACAGTGCTATCCAGCC
>JASLIR010000003.1 GCA_030152125.1 Alkanindiges sp. | reverse complement strand
TGCAACAACGCAGGCTTTGCCACCTTTGGCCGCTTGCACCAGCTGGATGCAGTACGGGAGCGGGAAGAGGTGGAACTGAATGCCGTAGCTGTGCATGACCTGACGCTGGCGTTACTGCCCGGCATGGTCAGCCGCAAGTCTGGTGCGATTTTAATCGTTGGTTCTACCTCCGGGCATCAGCCAACCCCAGCCAATGCGACCTATGCTGCCACCAAGGCCTTTGCCAATTCCTTTGCCGAATCGCTGCATAGCGAATTACATGGTACAGGGGTGACCTGTACGCTGCTGGCACCGGGGCCTACCAAAACCGGCTTTACCGAAGTAGCGGGCATTACAAAAATTGAGGGTGCCGGTGGCAGCCTGGTATGGGTAACAGCAGAGCGGGTGGCACGCGAAGCCATTAATGGTATGGCCAATAATCGCCGTATTGTGATTCCCGGTTTGCTGGCACAGGCACAAACCCTGGGTGGCCGTTATACCCCGCGGGTGATTTTACTGCCTATCCTGAAACAGGTTTTTTCACGCTTAAAATAAGGAGAAAAATATGAAACAGCTGATAAAAGATTTGCGTACACCGATTAGTCTGGCGAGCCTGGGTAACAAGCTTTACCACAATGCACAATACCTGACTGCCGTGGTGGAAGTGGATGAGCAAGCCATGCAGCGCTGGTTGCCTGCCGGTATGACGCTGGCCAAACCGGCACGTGCCGACCTGTTTTGTGCCTATTTCCCGGAAAATGTATATACCGGTGCCTACCATGAAGCCGGATTGTTTGTGCATATTAAAGTAGGGCGTAAATATGGCATTTTTTGCCCGTGGATGATTCTGGATGATGACCGCGCCATGATTATTGGCAGGGAGCTGCTGGGCTATCCGAAAAAAATGGGTGAAATTAGCTGGGATAATGACGGTAGCCGCATTATTGCCAAAGCCTCACGCCGTGGTACCAGCCTGATTGAAATGGATGCTGTACTGGGCGAAGTGCTGCATGATGCCCCACCGATTCTGGGCCTGCCGCACCGTAACATGACGGGTGGCCTGGGGCTTGGCCTGCCACGTGAAGTACGTTTTACCCCGGTTGAGCACCCGGTGGAAGTACGCAAAGTAGACATGAAGCTACGCTTTACTGGCACCGACAATGATCCGTTACACCAGATGGGCCTGGGCAAGGTGGTGGAGGCGCGTTTGCACCGGGTGGATTTATCCGGCGGGTTTATTCCACCGATCCAGATTCCACGCCTGCGCACGCCGCTGTTTTTGCTGCGCCAGTTTAACCCACGGGTTTTGTAAACAGGAGTGACTCCTATGAATATGCTTGCTGCTTCTGCGTCTAAAAAAACATTAAGGGTTGCCAGTATTTCGGCCTCCATGGATATTCGGGTAAGACAGCTGGATCTTTCTTTTCCGGATAAGATCCCTGAGTTCTGGTTTGATAACAATCCCTTGCTGACGCTGCTACTGACTGCATTGTCCTGCGCGTTTCCGGATGGCGAGCGCCAGTTTATTCATAGTGTACGCAACTATCAAAGCCAGATTAACGACCCGGTATTGCTTAAGCAGGTGCAGGCATTTATCGGGCAGGAGGCACATCATGGCAAGGAGCATGATGTACTGAATGCAGTGATGTTACGCAGGGGCTATCCAGTAGAGCGTATTTATAAACGCTTTAAAAAGATGAACCGTATCCTGCAAGGGCAGCTTTCACCAGAGCGTCAATTAGCCTGTACGGTTTGCCTGGAACATCTGACGGCTATTCTGGCGGATTATTTTATCCGTATTGCCCCGCAGGATCTGGAATTGATGGATAGCAGCCTGCGCAAAATCTGGGCGTGGCATGCCATAGAGGAAACCGAGCATAAGGCTGTGGCATTTGATGTATACCAGTTGCTGGTAAAGCGCCCTTATCTGTTAAGGCTGGTGATGCTGGAAACCACCTTTTTCTTTTGCCTGTTGTCTGCCCGTGGCACGCTGGAGTTATTGCGTCATTCAGGGCAAATAAGAAATCCTGTGAGCTGGTACCGCGGGCTGCGCTATCTGCTGGGTTATGGTGGTTTGCTTCCTGGGATCACGGGTCTTTATCTGGATTTTTTCAAGCCGGGCTTTCATCCATGGCAACACGATAACCGCAAGCAACTGGCGCTGCTAAAGCGACAGTATCTGAACGAATAATATTCCTGCACTCATTTAACGATTTTCACCCCATTCGGAGCAATAGCATGACCACCTCAAATAACACGTCCGTTCTGGCACAGCCTTTAACCCTGCCGTGCGGCATTACCATTCCCAACCGGATTGCCAAGGCAGGGATGAGCGAGCAACTGGCAGACCGCCATGGTTCACCTACAACTGATGTACAGCAGTTGTATGCCGCTTGGGCACGTGGCGGTGCGGGCTTGCTGGTGACTGGTAATGTAATGATAGACCAGCGTGCCTTTGTAGAGCCGCGCAATGTGGTGCTGGAAGATGAGCGCTTTTTGCAGGCCAATAAGCTATGGGCGCAGGCCGTACATGCCAATGGCAGCAAAATTATCATGCAGATTAACCATCCGGGGCGCGTGGCAGTATTGCCATTGCTGAAGCAGCCGGTAGGGCCCTCTGCGGTGGGGCTGGATTTACCTGCCATGAATATTATCCGGGTACCGCGTGCGTTGACTGAAGTGGAAATTCTGGAGCAAATCAAACGCTTTGCTACCACTGCCGCGTTAGCGGTAAAAGCCGGTTTTGACGGCGTACAGGTGCATGCAGCGCATGGTTATCTGTTGTCGCAGTTTTTATCGCCATTAGCCAATACCCGTACCGATGCCTGGGGCGGTAGTGCGGAGAAACGCCGCCGTATGCTGATTGAAGCCGTGCGTGCGGTACGTGCAGCCATTGGCAAGGATAAAATTTTAAGCGTGAAACTGAATTCAGCTGATTTCCAGAAGGGCGGCTTAACACAGCAGGAATCCTTACAAATTGCACTGGCGCTGGAAGCCGAGGGCATTGATTTGCTGGAAGTGTCTGGCGGTAACTATGAGTCGCCAGCACAACTGGGTTATGCGCCGGCATCTGACAACCAGCGTGCAGCGCAGCGCGATGCCTACTTCCTGGATTATGCGCAGGCCTTAAAGCAGCATAGCAAACTGCCGCTGATGCTGACTGGTGGCTTGCGTGATGTGACACTGATGCAGCGTATAGTAGCGGATGGCACGGTGGATCTGGTTGGTTTGGCGCGGCCTTTTGCCGTACAGCCGGATGTGGCCAAACAGTTGCTGGCCGGGAAGTCGGTACAGGCAGGCGAAGTACCCCGCATAGGCTATAAGCCGGTGGATGCCTACCTGCAACTGGCTTGGCATGCAGCACAGTTCCGTCGCATTGCCGGTGGCTTACAACCCAAGCCGATGAAAGGCTTAATCCGTACCCTAGTGGCCTTTGGCCCACGCATGGGTTTTAACATACTGACTCAAACATCCTGAAACTGGGTGCATGTTTAGCAATGCGTGATTTAAAGGAGTGATGCGATGAATAGCCTGATCAGGGAAAGCCATACCATTATACCAAGGCGGCCAACATTTGATTTTGCGCAAACACCCAGCCACTGGATTTATGATGATCCTGTGGCAACGCAAATCCTGAATGTGATTAACCCGATTACCCCGGCACCGGAGCGCTGGTTTTGCCAGACCTTCCGCGATGCCCTGCCATTTGTAAAAGACCATGCCTTAAAGCAGGCAGCGGTTGCTTTTATCAAGCAGGAAGGCGCACACAGTTATGGGCATACATTGGGTACCCGTCATATTGAATCGCTGGGTATCGACTTGCGTTCCTATAACCGGCTGATGAACTGGGTATTTAACGATATGATAGGCCCAAGGCCGCTGGGTTATGAATTAAGCAATCCGCTGCTGATATCCACCTGGTTAAAAACCCGGCTGGCGATGGTGGCTGCTGCCGAGCATTTAACCGGGGCGTTGGGGCACTGGATACTGAATGCGGAAGCACTGATGCAGGCGCCGGTGGACGAGCAAATGCTGCGCTTATTACAATGGCACGGCGCAGAGGAAGTGGAACACCGTGAGGTGGCGGATGCCATGTTCCGCCATTTAAGTAATAACATTGCCTTGCGTACCGGCGCTGCTTTAGTCACTTTTCCTTTATTTCTTGTACTGGCTTACATTGGTGTGGAGCATCTGGTAAAACATGATAAGCAGTTGCCTCAGCGTTTCCGCTTTAAGGATTATTTTCGTGCTGCAAGGCAGGGCCGTGTACCCGGTGCAGGCTACATGTTAAAGGCAGGCTTGCGCTATTTTAATCCAAAGCATAGCCCTTTACATGAAGGCTCTACAGAGCAGGCACTGGCGTATCTGGCCAGTATGCCGGAATTTTCAGCAAGCCCACATTGAGGCTCAGGAATAATATGGTAAATGCAACAGCGCTAAGCGAGCTTGAAGCTCTGGGTATCCGGTATCTGGATCATTTTGATAAAGCCCGTACTTCCAGCCATCCCTTAACCCGGCTGGAAAGTATACGCAGTGCCGCACTAACGCTACGCGAGGATATGCTGGCGGGTGACAAGGCGGTGTATTACCAGACGGTAGATTTAATCCGTGTGCCATACCCAACCAAGTATGGCCTGCTGAATGCGTGTACGGTGCCCACACCGTTTATGCATATTTTAAACCGGCTGTTTGTGGTGCAGTTTAATTCACCAGCTGGCTTGAAAACCCTGCTTTTTTCGCCGTCCGACATTGATGCAAACCGTGAGACACCCTACTTCAAGCGGATGGATGAGCTGAGCCCACGCTGGTTGCGCGACTACCTGAGCCCCTATGTGGCACCGGTATATAACCGGGTTGAAGATGCACTGGCACAGATTGGTTTAAAGCCGGAAGATATTGATTTTATTTCCTATGACCACCTGCATACGCAGGATTTGCGCAAATGGCTGGGTAGTAAAGAGCAGCCGGGATTTTTCCCACGGGCAAAATTGCTGGTGATGCAGCAGGAGTGGAACTCTACACTGGCATTATTACCACCGCAGCAGGACTGG